>QIEJ01000144.1 GCA_003228585.1 Pseudomonadota bacterium | reverse complement strand
AGCATCGAGGGTGACGAGAGCGACGTGGCAATCTCGGAAAGGCATCATCTTTTCTTTAACCTTTTCCCTTCCAGGGAACTTCAACGCCAAGCCGTTCAAGCTTGGCGGCCAGTTCCCTTCCCTCCAGGGTGGGTTTCACCTCGGACGCGTCTTTTATGGTGAAGCCTGTTTCTGACAGCATCTTGTCAGCGGCGGCTTGCTGTCTGTTGATCAGTGACAGGATCCGGATCTCATCCCGGGACAGGATTATGGACCCGTACCTGTAATCCATGAAAGCTTCCCAGGCCATGGGCACCCATTTGCTGACGATCTTCTCTCCTATGATGCTCGCGTATTGTCTGATCTCGAGCTGTGCCTTGTCATCCATGCGCAGCGCCAGGAAGTGCAGGAGATTATGAAGATCTATCTTCCAGTACGCCTCCGTGTAGGTGGACAGGGGTAGATCCTTCCTTGCCTGCTCCCTGGCGACACCCAGTTCCAGTCTTTCCTCGTAAATCTCCTTCAGAAAGCTCTGGGCCTCGGTCTCGCGGCGAGTGAGCCGCTGACCGGTCTCGACATCGACACCGCCCTCGCTGCCCTGCCTGTTGATATCCGACTGCAGTCTCCACTCGTCGGGCCGGGTGGTCCTCGCCTGGTCGATGGCGATGGAGTACCGGGTGGAAAGCTCGTTGACGTTCGCTGTCCTGTGCCTGATCCACTGGCGCCACAGGTCCATGGGAACCCTGACGTGCAGCTTGATCTCGCACATCTCGAAGGGAGTGGTGTGACGGTGTCTCATCAGGTACCGGATAAGGCCCCTGTCGTCGCTCATGGTCCTGGTGCCCTTGCCGTAGGAGACCCTGGCGGCCTGGACGATGGAATCGTCGGTCCCCATATAGTCGATAAGCCGCACGAAACCGTCGTCCAGCACAGGTAAGGCTTCTCCCAGGATCTCCTCCATTTCAGGCACCCGAACCCGGTCGAGGCGCTCTTTATCATCGCTCACTTCAAGTCCTCCTGAACGTCAAACTATTATTGAGTACAATATAGCAGGAGCTTGACGAGTGGAAAGTGAAAAGTGGACATTCCCCCTTCTAATTATGGGTTGGGTCCACTATTCTGTGACGGGCATGGAGATTGACCCCTGGTGAATCATCCACCCTTGTTTGCCGAGGAGAGGAATGGATACAAGATGAAAATACTGATTGCCTGTAAAGAGTTTCCTCATTCAAAAGTTATAGGGGGGCCGGTAATCGTGTACAACCGCCTCAAATATCTCTCCCGGAATCATACTGTCTCTCTGGCTGCATTTTACCGTGAGGAAGAAAAAGAGTTTATCCCCTCTGTCGGGGACTTTTGCCATGATCTGAAACTCGTTCCCTATCCGCCAAAACGTTCGTGGCCCAAGGTGATCAGTGACTTTTTCATCTCTCCAGTGCCTCACTATTTCCTCCAGACATACAATTCACCACAGATGTCCGAGGTCATTGCCGGGATGGTGAGTAAAGATCGCTATGATTTTGTGATCGCTGAATATTCCATGATGGGACAGTTCATTCACAGGAACCCCTTGCTTCCCCCTGTAAAAAGAATAATGTCCGTTCATGAATGCTATTATCTGGCACGGCTCAAGGATCTGGCCCATCACGGTTTCGGGATCAAAAAACTGAAAGAAGCCATAAATCTCAAAGGCCTGAAGGATTATGAGTTCGAGATGTATCGGGAAGCGGACAAAGTACTAACTCTCACACCTCAGGGCCGGAAAGAGCTCCTTAAGATCAGTTCTGATCTGGATGTCGCCATTGTTCCTCATGGTGTTGATGTGGAAAAATTCGCCTATTCGCAACCTGAGGAGCATGAAAAAAGCATTGTCTTTCTGGGAAATTACCTCCACTACCCTAATGCGGATGCTGTCCTCTATTTTTACAATGAAATCTGGCAGAGACTAAAAGCCCTTGTGCCGGATATCAAATTTTACGTCGTCGGCCAGGGCCCTTCCCCCGAGATAAAAAGTCTCGGCCTGGACAATGACATTGTGGTTACAGGAAAGGTGGATGATGTAACACCTTATCTGAAGAAGGGGATGGTTTTTATCTGCCCGGTACGCCTTGGAGGAGGATTCAGAGGAAAGATCCTGGAAGCTATGGCTATTGGCAGACCTGTTGTCTCAACCTCCCTGGGGGCCGAGGGTATTCCCGCTGTGAACGAAGAGAACATCATCATCGCCGACAATGAAGAGGGTTTTGCAAGGGGTATATCCAATCTCATGAATGATGAATCGTTGTTCCGGAAAATCAGCAGGAATGCACGTCAGCTTGTGGAAGAAAAATATGCCTGGGAGAAAGGCGTTGAGATCCTGGAGGGAGTACTGGAAGAACTGATGGAAAAACCTCGTGCTATTTAGAGTCCACGGAGACATTCATGCTCCCGGTTCTGTAGCCCTCCAGATCAACCGACACATGATGGAACCCCATGGATCTGAAGAATTCAACGACATTCTCCCTTAATTCGGGGTCCAGAAACCTTTCGATCTCATCCTGCCCTGTTTCAATCCTGAGCAGATCCTTGTGATACCTCACACGAAATTGTCTGAACCCGTATTCCCTTAAAAGTTCCTCGCATGATTCAATTTTATGGAGCAATTCTTCGGTGATTTGGGTCCCGAAGAGAAATCTTGACGACAGACAGGCGAAGGCGCCCTTGTTCCACGTCGGGAGCCCCATCTGCCTGGACAGAACCCTGATATCCTCCTTCCCGATATCGGCTTCAATGAGAGGGCTTCTCACACCAATTTCCCGGGCGGCTTCACGGCCCGGCCTGTAATCACTCAGGTCGTCCCTGTTGGTGCCATCAGCCACATATCGCACGTTGTGTTCGTCCGCCAGTTTCCGTAACTTGGTGAAGAGTTCCTTCTTGCAGTGATAGCACCGATCCGGCGGATTGCTGCGGAATTCGGGAATATCGAGTTCGTTGGATTCTATTACGAAGTGCTTGACGCCCATGGACCGGGCCAGGGAAACGGCACTTCTCATTTCGGAAGAAGGATAGGTTGGAGATGTCGCGGTGACGGCCACCACACCTTTTCCCAGGACCTTCGAGGCAGCCTTGACCAGGAAGGTGCTGTCAACGCCTCCGCTGTAGGCGATGAGGACCGATTGCATATCCGCAAGGATCCCATTGAGGGTGTGAAGCCTGGTTTCGATTTCGGTCGTCTCTTTCATCATGGTGTGCCCTGACATGTGCTGAAAGCCCGGTTACCCGGCGGATGATCATGTGAGTTATTCAATGCTTTATAACAAACCGGTTCAATGATCCGCAAGAACAGTCCAAGTGTAGCACAAAAAACAGGCAAAGCGGCCGCACTGTTCACCTTCTATCAAGTACTCCTGTCCTCAATGCGGTACCATCAAAATGACCTACAGCGGCGGCTACTGGTCAGAATCCAGATGACCTCTGCATTATAAACGTAATTATCGCGGAAACGGCGCTGAAGGCCACGATACTGAGGCCAAAACGGACGGGTAAACTCGCTTTTCTCGCAACCAGAAAGACCATAAAGCCGGCGCCAAGGCCAATGAGATAAACTACGATAAAATTCATAATCCTCTTCCTTTTGGAGATCGTTTAATGGTTCCAGGTTGGGTAAACATTACGGGAGGAGTAAAGATGCGTCAAGCAGAGCAATGTTTTTTTGGCCAGGGTCCAGCACCCTGTGAATATACTCCTCACCTTCATAACCTGAGCCTCATCGGCGTGGAGCGGACGCCGTTGATGTTCTGCTCCCTTCCTGTGGTCTCAAACCCCATCCGTCCATAGACTCCGACGGCGTTGGGAGACGAGTTGACGGTAATTTCCCGAAGGTCCGGGTCGGCCGACCGGCAGATCTCCATGGCCCTTCGCAGGAGATCCCTGCCGAGACCCCGTCCCTGCCGATCGGATTCGACGAAAAGCAGCGACACATGGCGGTGACGGCGCATTTCTATCATGCCGGCGATCCGGCTATCCTCAACGGCCAACAGCACGAAGTGGTCAGTTCCGATCCTGAGGGATATCGCCTCCGGGTCGGCGTACTCCCTGAATTTGCGGCGGCCCCTTTTGGTGTACAGTGGCGCCACAGAGCTGCCAAAGACGCTGCATACGAAGCGGCTGACAACATCCGACTCATCTGTCACCATTTTCCTGAATGTAAGATCCTGCGGCATTATGGGTTCATTGTAGCTTATCATGACCTATCGGGGTAAGAGTGCTTGATAAACCCGGGATCCAACGTACAAAAACCAAACGGCTACTTATCACTTATCTAAAGTGAATTATGACCATTACAATTTGTTTCAAGATGTGCCAAACTTTGTTATAACAATCACAAAAAACTCTCTGCAGGCTAGCCAAATAGTGACTGTGGCCTGCATGAACACGGCAAACCAAGCCGCCGAATTCTAACCGACCTCTGACGAAAGGAGCTAACCGTGAACGTGAGAATCCTGGTAATTGCCCTGTTGCTGACAATTTTCACTGTCGCCCCTGTTGCCGCGGGCGATTTCCACATTGTGATCATGGCCAGCAAAGACCCGAAGGTTGAGGGGCCCAAGTACGCGACGCTCAACAAATACATCAAGTCCAGGAACATCGATATTGGTGAGATCAAGTTCAAGATAGCCAAGGACTACCCGGACGCGGTCCGCCTTTTCCAGTCGGGCGAAGTAGAGGGGATGTTCTCCGGTTCCTTCGTGGCATCGATCTTCATCAAGAAAGGTGTCGCTGTTCCTCTGGTCCGGCCCCTGTCTACCAGGGGAGTTTCAACGTACAAAGCTCTTGTGGCTGCCAGGAAAGGGACAGCAGACTTCAAGGGGATCGACGATTTCAAGGGCAAGAAGGTGGCATACTGCGCCCTGGCCTCTTCGGGGGAGATCTTCGCAAGATCTCTGCTCGGACCGGGTAAAACGCCGGAAGACTATTACATGCCGATCATAGCCAAATCCCATCAGGCAGCCCTGAACGCCGTGACCAGCGGCGCAGCCGACTATGCCGTCTTCAAGAACCTCATCTGGGACAAAACCGAAAATCCTGAGCTCGCGGTCATTGGAGGCGACAGCGCAGAGAACCCCAACAACACCTTCATCATGAGCAATTCCGCATTCGACAAGTACGGTGAAACCCTCCAAGCCATCCTGACGGGATTGGACAAGGACGACTCACAGATGGCAGTCGCCGTCAAGAAGGCCTTCAACATCCGCACCTTCATCCCAACAAGCGAAGCCGACTTTGACCACACCTACGCCATCGTGAGGAAGGCAAACATCGAACCGGCCAGCTTCAACTTCATCTTCTGATAACGGCTGGCACGGTCTCTTTTCGACAAAGCCTGGAAACGGAGTCATCATGAGGATCGTTACCAAAGTATCATTATCTGTCCTGGTATTGAGCGTTCTGAGCACGATCATCGGAGGCATGGTCGCCTACACCTCCTTTACGAATCTTCGTACCGAGATGTTCAAGTGGTTCGACAAGAGTTCCAACACATTGGCCGCCTCCATCGGTGAACGGTCGATGGAGTACATCTACTATTTCGATTACGATTCGATAATGAATATCCTCCAATCCGAAGCCGAGGCTGATGAGAACCTGCTTTACACATCCGTCCGGTTTGGTGACGACCTCGATGAAAGCAAGGAGTTCGGAGATCCGGAGGCAGCACCGTTCCGGGAGTACAGTTACGACCACATCGTAGATGGGGAGACCCTTGCGAAGGTCACCACCCACTATTCATCCCGTGTTGTGGAGGAGAAGCTCGCAAACCTCCTGCGAATGCTGGCCCTGGGGACCCTCCTGACCCTTGCTTTGCTGGTCGGTTCTCTCTACGGACTCATCGTCTTCCTGGTAAACCGTCCACTGAAACGGCTGATCGACCACACAAGCCAGATTTCGGGCGGCGACCTCTCCGTGTCCGTTTCCACCGGCACAGAAGATGAGTTCGGGCAGTTGGGTGACATGTTCAACAACATGACGTCCAGCCTGAGGGACATGGTCGAAAGCATTCGGACCACTTTCGGAGGCATGGAGAAGGTCTCAACAGATATCGCCAGGGTGGCAGCAGATCTCTCCAGCGGCTCGGAGAAGCAGGCCGGCGCAGTCGGCAATGTATCCACTTCCGTTGAAGAGATGAACGCAACCATCAAGACCGTCGCCAAAAACGTGGAAGTCATGTCCGAGACCGCAGAGGAAAACTCGTCCTCCGTCCTCGAGATCAGTGCCTCAATAGACGAGGTGGCCAAAAACGCGGAGAGCCTCTCCTCTTCTGTCGAGCAAACATCCTCGTCCATCAACGAGATGAACGCGTCTATCCAGGGAGTTGCCAGAAGCGTGGAGGAGCTTTCCAGTATCATCAGCGAGGTGACATCCTCCATCACCGAAACGGATCAATCCATCAAGGAGGTGGAAAGGAGGGCTGACGAAGCGTTCAAGGTTTCCGAGGAAGTATCGCAATCCGTCGCTTCGGAGGGTATCCGCTCTGTTGCAGAAGCCGTGAGCGGGATCATGAAGATCAAGGATATCGTGGACACAGCCGCCACAGTGATCACAAGCCTGGCCGAGAAAACCGTGGACATCGGCCAGATCATCAGCATCATCAATGACGTCAATGACCAGACGAGCCTTCTTGCTCTGAACGCAGCAATCATAGCCGCCCAGGCAGGCGAACAGGGCAAGGCCTTCTCGGTCGTGGCCAACGAGATCCGGGAGCTTTCGGACAAAACCGCCTCATCCACGAAAGAGATCGCCAACCTCATCTTTTCCCTCCAGTCGGAATCAAGGAACGCTGTGGAAGTTGTGGAGCGGGGATCAGAAACCGTTGAAAAGGGTGTCAGCCTGATCCAGGAAGTCAACAGCACTCTTGAGGTGGTCAGAAAAAAAACCGAGAAATCGTCGGACGAGTCCCGCGCTATCGCCCAGACCACAGCCGAGCAGGCCAGGGCTATCAAGCAGGTCATGGAGATGGCGCAGAACATGTCCGAGATGTTTCAGAAGATCTCCGACGCATCCAGGGAGCAGTCCCTTGGCAGCGAACAGATCATCCAGGCATCGGAAAACATGCGCAACCTCTCGGAGCATGTGATGAAGGCCACGGCTGAACAGACCAAGGGGATGGCGAACATCGGGAAGGCCAGCGAAAACGCCCAGGATCTGGCGAAAGGGATCCAGAACGCCACGGAGGAAGAAGCCCGCGGCAGCGAGCTGATCCTTCAGAACATCCAGGAGATCCAGAATATCTCGGATTCGAACATCAAGGTTGTAAAGGAACTCGACAGGATGGTTCACACCCTGAGCGGACAGGCCGGACAACTCAGCAGCGAGATCGACCGTTTCAATACGGGCGAGGACCAAGAGAACCTTTAACCTTCCCCCATGACTGTCTTCATCCGAAAAGGCGATGTGCGAGACTGCGTGCTCATGGCCTCATCAACCTTCCTGGTCTTTCTCTCCCACTCGACACTCACCTTTCTGGCGGTCATCTTAAGAGACCTGGGAGTGGGGGACACCGGCATCGGGATCATAATGTCGGCACCCCTCGTTCCCATGCTGGTGGGCATGTTCCTTTCCGGCTATCTCATGGAGCGGTTCGGCCCCCTGCGGGTCGTGCGGGCCGGTTTTGTCATGATCCTGCTGGCGCATCTGAGCATCGAGGTCACGATGACCCATTTTACCGGCGTCTTCCTCTCCCGGGCGTTCCACGGGTTCGGCTACGGGATCTTCATGCCGGCCTCGATGGTCTACGTGAAGGGGAAACTTCGCCCCGAGAGGATGGTGCACCCCTTCGGGATCTACGCCAGCATGATCCTCCTCCCCAACATCGTGGGGCCGTGGTTCATGGAAAACCTTTACGGGTACATGGGACTACGCGGATTGTTCATCATAACCGCTGTCCCGTCCCTTCTCGGCAACCTCCTGGCGAGGCTTCCTGTGGCCGGCCCGACACCAGAGGCCCGGGAGAAACACATCGGTTACTGGCAGTTGCTTCAGATGGCCGGCCTTCGGCCCCTCATCCTGGCCATCTTCGCCGTGGGAGTGGTCTACGGCATCGTTCCAACTATCATGTCGCTCTATCTGAAGATAAACAGTATCCCCATGGTGTACTACTTCACGCCGTTCACCGCCGCCCTGTTCACCGGGCGGTTCGTGGTCATCCGCCTCCTTGACCGCCTGCCCAGGAAGGCCCTGGTCACGGCCGGGTTTGTCCTCATGGGCCTTTCGCATCTTTGGCTCATCATCTTCAGGACACCGCAGGCTGCTGTCCTGGCAGGGATCGTCATAGGGTTGGGTTACAGCCTGGAGTACCCGTCGCTCAGCGTATGGATATCGGCGCGGTTCGAGCCTGAGGATAGAGGAAAGCCGGTGGCCCTGCTCAACATGGTCTTTCACGCCGGCATCTTCATCACCCCCCTCATCGGGGGATTGGTCATGGACCACTTCGCGCTGGGGGCCTATCTGGGATTCCTCATCATCCTGGCCTTTGCGGCCGCAGCGGGAATGGGAGGCGTGAGGGAGGCATCAGACACCCTGTGAACAAAATGAACAAAATGACCATAAAATTTTAAAAACTCTTTAATTCCCAATTATTTACATCAATCACAAATCATTATATCAATAAAGCACACTGACAAAATGTATACTTTATTTATGTGGGTCTTCCGGGTTAAGCGTACCTGGATGGTTTTACGTATGAGCCTGGAAAGTTGACCCACCACAAGTCATCGAAGGCACAGAGAAAGGCT
>QIEJ01000087.1 GCA_003228585.1 Pseudomonadota bacterium | reverse complement strand
AAGTTAAATGAATCGATGGCTTCACAAATAAAAGGACGAAATACGGTTAATAAATATGGTTAATAAGGGAAAATTGCTACAGCAGGCGCAGAAGTATCTCACCAAAGGAAACCTCGATCGAGCCATCAAATGTTTCAATCAGTTAGTGGAACTCGAACCTGACAACCACAGGATGGTCCTGAGGCTTGCGGACCTCCTCGCCCGTGCCGGCAGGAAGCAGGCTGCAGTAAAAGAATACGAAAAGGTGGCGGAACTTTACATAAAAGATGATTTTTTACCCAGGGCGATAGCTGTATACAGAACAATCCTGCGAATTGATCCGGAGCTCATCTCTGCCTACGAGAATCTGTCAGAACTCTACAGAAAGCAGGGCCTCGAGGGGGAAGCATTGGCCCAGCTTCAAACCCTGTTCGAGATGTACGAGAAGAAAGGGGACGAGGTCAAGCAGGTTGAGACCCTGAGACTCATGGCACAGATTGATCCGGAGAATCTCGGTTTTCAGGTCCGCCTCGGTGAAACCCTTGCCAGGCAGGACAACAAGAAGGAGGCTGCCGAGGCCTTCGCCAATGCTGCGACAACCCTGAGCAAAAGGGGTTTTCACGACAGAGCATCAGAACTCTTCGAGCAGATTATCAGCTTTGACCCGGAAAACATCTCTGTTCGCAGGGAACTGTGCTCGCATTACCTCGAGAGCGGTCACTATGAGGAGGCCAAAAAGGAGATAGAGGCCATCCTTGAATTCGAGCCCGACGACCCTAGAATGAATCTGCTTCTTGGCCGGATTCAGTTCAAACTCGGGAAAGGGGATGAGGCTGAGGACATGATTGCCAGATCCCTCAGGATTTTCAACGAGAAGGGGGACCTGAGCACAGTGATGAGGGAGTATCTCTTTGTCGCCCGGACCCATCTCCAGAACGGGGAACTGGATGAAGCGGAAGTATTCTACAGGAAGATAGAGGAGATTGCTCCTGAAGAAACAAAAGCTCTTGAAGGTCTGGCTTCTGTTGCCGGATCCAGGGGTGAAACGACGGTCCAGACAGAGATACTGCTTGATCTTGCAAAGTCCCTGTCCGGCAGCGATGATCAGAGTGGAGCCGCCCGTATTTACAGGCAGGTTCTGGAGATCGACCCTCTTGTTGATGAGGCCAAAGCCTTTCTGGAGCAGATGCCCGAGGAAGATGGAGAAGATATCCTTCCGGCGATCCTTGCGGGCATCGAGTTGGAGGTGGAAACATCACCGGCGGACGTCGCGGATGAGGTTCAGCTTCTGGATGATGAGGCCGCTGAAGAAGTGATGGAATTCGAGGATGTTCTGATCCTGGACGATCTGGAAGAGATTTCCACGGTGACAGAAGGGGACGAGGAGGAGGAAGATCCAGAAGAAGTTGAAATAGAGGGAGTAGTAGAAGTAGCAGAAGTAATAGAAGTAGAAGAGGATGTCTTCGAGGTGCATGATGTTCAGCCGGACGATGGGATTGCAGATATCGGGATTGCAGATATCGTTTTTGAGGAATCGGAACTTGAGATCGAATCGCTTCCGGAGGAACATGCCCCGATGGATTCCGGAGAGTCTGCAATGGACCCGGAAAGCGGCGCAGAGGAAATATCAGTAGCGGAGATTGCGCTCGAAGATGAGGTTCCGGCAGACCCCGAAGATGTCAAGGAAGTATCTCTGGAGGATTCTCTCATTGAGGCTGACGTTTACCATCGATATGGACTTCATGAAAAAGTCCAGGAGATCCTGTCCGAATTGAACCGGCGGTTTCCCGGCAATGTCCAGGTACAGGAAAAGACTCTTGAAATAACCATGGATGTCTCTCCCGAGAAAGCTCCAGCAGAGGATGCCCCGGATATCGGCGGCTTGCTCTCTCTGGATGGGGCTGAAGGCCAGCCTTTGGCGGAGGATCCTGCGGACCAGGAGAGCTCATCTGAGGTTCAAACAACGGTTCAGAGTAACGACCCCTTTGCCGAGGATATGGAGGAGGCGGAATTCTTCATATCCCAGGGGCTCCGGGAGGATGCAGAAGGTGTTCTGGCCTCTATTCTTGAGAAGTCCCCTTACTATGAGCCTGCCCGGGAAGCGATTGAGACGCTCCAATCCTCCTCAGCGCCGGAGGCGGAGGAAATCGGTGTCGGACCGGATCCTGGTATCGCCCCTGCAGACGTCGCTGATCCTGAAGAACCTGTTGTAGAAGAACCTGTTGAAAAGGAGGAACGGACACCCAGGGAGTTCAGGAGCAAACTTGTTGTCGAGGATTCATCCCCTGAGACTGATGGATTTCTTGATCTCGCTGAGGAACTCCGCGCGGAACTGGCCGAAGAGTTCGATGCGGTTCCTGAGGCTGAGCCGCCTCAGGACGCCCCGGTGACCTTTGAGGAAATCTTCGCGCAGTTCAAGAAGGGTATTGCCGAAACACTCGGGAGCCAGGAGTATGAGACCCATTATAACCTTGGTATTGCCTACAAGGATATGGGCCTCACTGATGATGCCATCATGGAGTTTGAGATCGCTTCCGGGGATGAGAAACTTCTTCAGGACAGCCTGAGCCTGATTGCCATGTGCTTTTTTGATAAGCAGGATTACGATTCGGCCGAAAAAACAGTACAGAAGGCACTGGAAACAGCGAAAGAGGGACACATACCAGGCCTGACTTACCAGCTCGGGCAGACTTACGAGAAACAGGGGGCCTGGGAAAAAGCCATGGAATCCTACGAGAAAGTTGTGGATCTGGATCCTGCCTTTGAGGAAGCGAGTGAAGCCGTTGGGCGGGTCAGGGAGCTGGGCAGCAGCGCTCCTGATACTCCTGATTCCAGTGCCGGTGAAGGTGGCCTTGATGACATTCTGACCGACCTCATAAAGGAAGTGGAGGAGATGGCAAGAGAGGACGCCATGGACAAGTCTCCCGATAAGGATGATGGGCCTCCACCGAAACGGAAAAAGGACCGTGTGTCCTACCTTTAAAGTCGCGCGAATTTCCAGGGGAGACATCCTTGCCGTCCTTGATATAGGGGGATTCTGAGTGAGTTACCTTGATTTTTACCGCCTTCAGACGGAACCATTCAGTAACGCACCCAACGAGCGTTTTTACTACAACAGTGCTCAACATGCCAAGGCGTTGACCAGGATCATGTACATCGCGGAGACCATGAAGGGGCTGGCCGTTGTTGTAGGCGATATCGGCACAGGTAAGACGACCCTTGCCAGAAAGGTCCTTGACAGCCTTCCTGATGAGGCCTATGAGTCAGCTTTGTTGATAATCCTGCACTCCGAGATCTCCCCGGAATGGCTGCTCCGGAAAATCGCAACGCAGTTGGGTGTAGAGCAGCCGGCGAGGGACAAGATCCAGATCATTGGCCAGCTTTACCGCCGCCTCCTTCAACTGCATGAACAGGGAAAAAAAGCGGTAGTCCTCATCGACGAGGCACAGATGTTGAGCTCCAGAGAGCTTATGGAAGAGTTCCGGGGATTGCTCAACCTCGAGGTTACTGCCCACAAGCTGATCACCTTTATTTTTTTCGGGCTTCCTGAGATGGAACAGAATCTGGACCTGGACCAGCCTCTTCTCCAGAGAGTGGCAATGAAGATCAGGCTCTCAACCCTGACAGAGGAGGCGACCAAGGCCTATATCACACATCGTTTGGCCATCGCCGGCAACAGGGACAACCTTCTCACAGATGAGGCACAGAAGAACATTTACCGGTACTCCGGCGGTTTTCCAAGAAAGATCAATATCCTTTGCGACAACGCTCTGTTCCAGGGGTTTCTGATGAGAGAACGCGTCATAGATGGCAATATCGTCGAGGAAATGGCCTTTGACCTGGGGTTCGAAGACCAGGTCCATTCCCAGGGCGCCATGCCGGCAGTGGAGCTCCCCCCTCCTGAATGGACACCGGAAGTGGAGAAGCCTGAAGCAGAGGATAAGGCTTCCACCGATGCCGCCCCGGACGACAGCCCTCAGGAAGCTGCCGACTTTCAGGAATCACCGGAGGACGAAGGTGAAGAGGACATTGAGGCGCGGTTTGATGCTTTTTTCGAAGAGACCTTCAGCGGGGAAGAATAGCGTGGGGGGTATCAGGCATAAAAAGATCCCCCGGCTCTCACCGGGGGATCTCCACCTGAAACCTGAAACTTGAAACTTCTCTTAATACACTCTCCTCCATTCCCTGGCGTTGATTGACAGGATTGTGTTGGTTCCCGGCATGTATTTGGGGAGGAAGTTCCTGAGGGCAGGAACCTGGCAGATAGAGGGGCTGTCCTCCAGTTCAAACTCAGCGCCTATCAGGGTTCCGGCTATCTGAACGCCATCCTCAACCTCGAACTCACCCGGAGTATAGAACATGCCGGTGATGCGGGTAACACCCGATTCATGCTCATCGGCCTCCAGCTCAATCTCCTGTCCGGCGATAAACGCGATGCCGTTGGTGTTGCTTCCGCCCTGCAGATACCCGCCGTTGTCGGGAGTAAAGTTGTTCTCGATCTCGATCTCATCAACTGCTATGACCAGGGCGGACTGTTCGTTCTGGTTCGCGGGAGCTATGGTCATACCGTTGGAGTCTATGAACGCACCCATTGACCTGTAGGTCACCGGATTGCTCCCGTCATCAATCTCGAACTCATCTGAGACCATAACCATGCCTGTGAAGGTTATCAATCTGTTGGTAGCGTCCCACTCGATTCCGTTGCCGAGGGAATCCTTGCATGAGAAACTGGGAGTGCACGACTCGATCTCGAGCTCTCCCGTGTCACCGTGATCGCCTTCGCCATCGCAATCAATATCCAGAACAGAAGGCGTGCAGCCGGCACCGCCCTGGATGATACTTGACAGATCGCCGTCTATCACTATTCCTTTGGTGGTGACCAGAGCATTGGGGGCGGCATAGGTGCCACCCGGCGCAAATCCGTTCAGGCCACGGATGATGTCCTTGTAAATGGCCATTGCCTTGTCCGTAGCATTGCTGATGCCTGAGTAGACAGGATCGCTCGAAATTCCGGGATGCTGGGCTTCCAGACCGTCAAGTATACCAGGCATGGGCACGTTTGGTACGCCCGAACCCACATTGTTCACATAGTTTGTTTCCGTACCCTGATTAAAGCCCATGTCCACCATGACTGCTGAAATAGCTCCATTGGAATTGGCAGTACCGACGGCTGAGGTGTCGTTCAGTGTCAGGGCGGCACCCTTTACTCTGATCTTCGTATCAAGGCTGCCCAGAGATGGCAGCATGCCGGTGAGGATACTGTCACAGCCTGAGTCAGCATACGTGTTTGCGATAAGGGAGTTTCCGTTCAGGGTTACCTGGCCCTGGGAGTACAATGACCCGGCTATCGTGGCGCTCATTTCGTCATCACCGTCCGGGTTAAGGCCGGTACCGGAAAAGATCGCGTTGTTGTAGGGTGAAAGGTCGTCCGTGTTCAGATGGTACTCAACGGCAGCTGCGCCGTCCGGACCGGAGGCGTAGGAGAGCACGTACACCTCGTTGTTGCCGGGGGTGTACATGTAGACCTCGTAAGATGAATTAGACAATGTATTGCCCCCGTTTGCGAAGGTCAGTTTCCTGACCCCTGAAGCGTTGTCCCCGTCGCGGTACATTGCCACCGACCTGACGTTTGCGTCAAAAGCGGTAGAACCGTCGACATAGGCGGAGGTCACGTTCCCATCCGAGGACGGGAAGCTCAGGTTGTTCCATGGACCACCGGCACCGCTGTCCTGCACCATTTCGGACATAAGTACTTTGAGGGAACGCTCCAGTCCCGCTTCGGCCGCGTAGAAAACCTGACTTGAAACCTTCTGGTTTGCCGCCATTTTGGTTTCCACTATTGACGTATTCAGGACCATGGTTCCCAGGATGGTGAGTATCGTGATTACGGATAGTGTGGTTACGAGTGCTGCTCCCCTCTGGGAACCGATATTTAGAAGTGATCTGTTTTCTGTATTCATGGCACTAGCCTCCTGATCTCCAGTTTAATGAGATGTAACTGGTCTTGGTAATGAGGGTTATGCAAAGAGCGTTCCGTTTCAAAAATCCCGTTTCAAGCCCTTTTTCATCCATTTTTTCCATATGCCTGAACTTTTTTCATAGCATTGTTTAACTTTTTTCGTGGTGCTGTGTTCCCGTGGCAGGCGGAACCCACTCCTCTTTACAAACCCGGAAGCTTGATTTACTATTCCAGAAAAAAGGCGGGCATAACTCAGTTGGTAGAGTGTCAGCTTCCCAAGCTGAAAGTCGCGGGTTCGACTCCCGTTGCCCGCTCCAGAAAAAAACAGGGCTCCTTGCCGGAGTCCTTTTTTTCCAGTACTAAGTACTAAGCACTAAGTACTAAGTATGAAGGATTAAAACCTTAGCACATAGCACTTAGTCCTTAGCACTGTATCCAAACAACCAGGAGACCGTACCTTGAAAGCTACGCTGACCGGGATCATCACCGAGGCCCTTCACTCTGTGGCCGCAGACGGATTACTGCAGGAAAGCGACATCACAGTGCCTTTCATTGAGCTGACAAGGGACCGGAAATTCGGGGATTATGCTACCAATGTGGCTATGGTGCTCGCTTCGCACATCAATGGGAACCCCAGGCAGTTCGCTCAGGCCCTTGCTGACAGGATCCTTGAAACTGACAACGGCGAGAACATCGACAAAGTGGAGATAGCGGGACCCGGTTTCATCAACATAACCATGTCTGGTGATTACTGGGTGAAGGCGGTCAGAAGGGTCTTGACAGAGGGCAGCCGCTACGCTGACAGCAACACCGGTCAGGGCAAGAGGGTTCAGGTGGAGTTTGTAAGTGCAAACCCGACCGGCCCGCTCCACGTTGGACACGGGCGGGGCGCTGCCATGGGTGACGCACTGGCTAACGTTCTCGAGGCCGCGGGTTTTGATGTTCAAAGAGAGTACTATATCAACGATGCAGGAAATCAGATTGAGAACCTGGGCCAGTCCGTCTACGCGAGGTATCTTGAACTGTTCGGTAACCAGGTCGATTTCCCGGAGGGAGGGTATCAGGGCGATTACATCAAAGAGATCGCTGATGACCTGAAGGCCACCCTGGGGGACCGGCATCTCCATAAATCTCACGATTCGGTTGTCCAGGAGATCTCCGAATATGCCTCCCATCGAATTCTGGCCGATATAAAGGAGGATCTTGAACAGTTTGGCGTCAGGTTTGACCGTTGGTTTTCCGAAAAAAGCCTTTTTGACGGGAATGAAGTTAAACAGGCTTTGGAGGAGATGGAGAGCAGGGGCCATATATACCGGGAAGATGATGCCGTCTGGTTCAGATCCACCCGGATGGATGACGATAAGGATCGTGTCGTCATTAAGGCCGACGGGTCCCTGACCTATTTCGCCTCAGATGTCGCTTATCACAGGAACAAATTCAACAGGGGTTTTGAGAGGGTGATCAACATCTGGGGAGCTGATCATCACGGCTATGTGGATCGGATGAAGGCCGCCGTTGTTGCTCTTGGCAAACAGAAGGAGGACCTGCAGATCCTGCTTGTTCAGTTCGTCAACCTTCTGAGGCATGGCAAACCTGTTGCCATGTCCACCAGGGCGGGTGAGTTTGTGACTCTCAGGGAGGTCAGGGAAGAGGTTGGACGTGATGCGGCCAGGTTCATCTTTCTTACCCGGAAAGCGGACAGCAAGCTGGATTTCGATCTTGATCTTGCCAAAGAGCGCAGCAACGACAACCCTGTTTTCTACGTTCAGTACGCTCACGCAAGGATCTGCAGTATCATCAGGAATGCCGAGCAGACTGGTATTTCATTACCGGAACCAGAAGATGCTGATCTTGCCATGTTGGTTCTGCCTGAGGAGAAGGAACTCATCCGGCACCTTGCGGCACTTCCTGATGTCGTCGATGGAGCCGCTCTCGCACTTGAGCCACACAGACTGACCAACTATCTCAGGGATATATCTACAACTCTTCATAATTACTATTATCATCACCGGGTTCTGACTGATGACGCTGACCTCACAACGGCCAGATTGGCACTTGTTACAGCCGTACGAATCGCCGTCCGAAAAGCCCTTACCCTTCTTGGCGTGACTGCCCCCGAGAGGATGTGATGATGGCGAGAGGGAAAAGAGCTGCCCAGCCGAGGGAGTTGATTCGCATGACACCCGGTCAGTTCAGCGCTGCGGTGGCTTTTGTTGTCCTGCTTGTTGGAGGGGGGGTTTTTGCCGGTTACATCTGGGGGATCAAATCTCTGAGAGAGGAACCGGACGCCGTCCATGTTGTGGAGCCTGTCACTGAAACAGCAGGCGGGGACATTCAAACCGGTATAGAACATCCAACGAAACCTGACCGGGCGCCGACAATGACATTCTATTCAGCCCTTTCGAAAGAAAGGGATGAAAAAATTCCCATGAAGACAATCCAGAAAATGAAATCTTCATCGGAGTCATCGGAATCACCGGAGACCGGGGAAGGGACCATGATCCAGGTGGGTTCTTACAGAGAAGAGGATAAGGCAGTGGGCTTTCTGAAAGGCCTGTCCGATTCCGGCTATCGAGGGGTGGTCATCAGGTCGGATCTTGGTCCAAGAGGAGTCTGGTTCAGGGTTCGGCTTGGACCCTATCCAGGCGAAAGCCATGCCCTGA
>QIEJ01000084.1 GCA_003228585.1 Pseudomonadota bacterium | reverse complement strand
CTGGCCGACGGTGTTCTGGAGAGTGAACTGTTCGGCCACGAGAGGGGGGCTTTCTCCGGTGCGGTGGCCGCTCGAAAGGGCCGGTTTGAACTTGCTGACGGCGGGACTCTTTTCATTGACGAGATAGGAGAACTGAACCCGTCCGCACAGGCCAAGCTGCTGAGGTTTCTCCAGGAGCATGAGTTCGAGAGAGTGGGTGGAACCCGTGTTCTCAGGAGTGACGCCCGTATTGTCGTGGCGACCAACAGGGGTCTGAAAGAGATGGTCCGGGAGGGGAGCTTCAGAGAGGACCTGTTCTACCGCCTCAACGTGGTCCACATCAGAATTCCTCCTCTCCGGGAGCGCAGAGAGGATGTTGAACCTCTCGCAGACCATTTCCTGAATAAATATGGCCTTCAGATGAACAAGAGATTTTCGGGTCTGGCCCCTGAGGTCATAGTGGCTCTGAGGGCTTATGATTGGCAGGGGAATGTCAGGGAGTTGGAAAATGTCATGGAAAGGGCGGTCGTGCTGTGCAAGGGCAACACGATCACCCTGAACGATCTTCCCGAAGAGCTTCGGGGGGGCGGCGATTCGGAAGGACTTTCCGCCGATGGCCGGACCCTTACCGAGATTGTGGAAGCCATAGAAAGACAGATCCTTGTCAGAGCCCTTGACGGGAACCGGGGAAGCCAGACCAGAACAGCCCGGCAGCTGGGCATCAAGCGAACCACACTGCGCTACAAAATGACCAAGTACGGGATGCTGTAGGCCGGCGGCGCATGGGAGAGGGGGCATGGGCGAGGGGGAGCATGGGAGAGTGGGAGCATATGTCGGAGTGTCGAGGTATCGAAGTATCGATGTGGAAGGACAAGCGCAATAACAACCGCGCAGTCATCGCGAGCGACCCGACCCGTGCGGGAGCGCGGCGATCTCAACCGTTCGAGACCGCTGCGGTCGCTTCGCTCCATGGGGATTGCTTCGTCCCCTTCGACAAGCTCAGGGTCCTCGCAATGACAGGCTCTTGATTTTGGATTGTACTTAGAACCTTGAACCTCAAACCTCAAACCTCAAACCTCGGACTCTTTTATTGGTACAAACATTGCTTCAAAACTGGAAATGATAAGTCATAAATCATGTTCAACGTTCATAATTCTGGCAGCAGTTGCGCTGCTGGCTTCGTCCTGCTCCAGCCCCTTTGAAACAGGTGTTCTGGCAGCCTTGCCCGTGGACGGGGAACCGACCCCTTCGGACTGGCTGGAGGCTGTTCCCCTCGACCTTGAGGTGTGGAAGGGCAACTCTCATGTCAGGCCCGAGATCGTCGCTCTTGACTCGGAGACGAGCCACCGATCCACGGTTCAGTGCCATCACGGGCCATCAGGCTCAGATCCGGTGTCGGTTCGTCTGCAGGCTCTCTATTCTCCATCCCGGATCTTCATCCTCGCCCAGTGGGAGGATCCCACCATGGACGAGGACCTGGGAACCTGGGAGTGGAGAGGGGATGGGTGGGCCTCACACTCGGACGCTGACGACGGGATCGCATTGCTGTGGGGCCCGGAGGGCGGTGAGGTGTTCAGGTGCCAGAACACATGCCATATGGTCGATGTGGACGTATACGATGGAGGCACCCAGATGCAGATGCGTATGATACATACGGGAGAAGGCATCCTGGATCTCTGGAGATGGAGAGCAGGGGTCACCGGGCCATACGATGCGGCTGATGACATGGTCATCGACGGCACAGGGAAAAGGGGAGATGAGGACCAGGTGCTCCCGGCCCGCGACAGATCGGAGCACGAAACCGATCCGGAATATTTCCGGGAAGGGATGGGGGCCAGATCCCCGATGCCCTCCTATTTACCGGAACCCCCGAGGGGAAACGAAGCGGATGTCCGGGCCCGGGCCGGCTGGAAAAAAGGGAGATGGAAGGTCCTGTTCAGCAGGGCTCTGGAAACGGGTGACACCGCCGACCGATCATTTGTTCCCGGCGACAGTGTTCCTTTCAGTCTCGGCGTTTTCGATAACACCTGGGCCGAACATCACGTTGCCGATTCCGGCCTGACCCTCAGGCTGGTAGAAAGGCCCGATGCCGGGAAGAAACAAGGGAGAGATCCATATGAACCGCTGGATTTTTAATCCAATGACCCGGGTTGTCCTTTCCACCCTGGTGCTGTTACTGGTCGCCGGGTGTGGTGAAAGCCGGGAGAATAAAGTGTCCCCGCTGACCGGAACGGTTTCCGTGCCTCTGGAGGGCGCCCGTCTGTACATCTATGGTGAGAATGAGGACATCTACGGACCGGCCGGGTATGTGTCAGAACCCACCGGGCCGGACGGCTCCTTCTCCCTTTCCCTGAGACCGGGCACCTATGTCGGAGTAGTGAGGAAGAGAGCATCGGGGGATGCGGCCGGACCCGTGAGGATAGGAGATTACAGGAGCGAACCGGTAACCATTGAAGTCAGTGCCGACCGGGCTCTGGTTCTCGATCTCACCGCCACCATCAAGGTGGCTAACGAGAAGGCTTTTCCAGCCATGAAGGCCGGGGGCCGAACCGGTCTGGCAGGGAGAGTCCTCGATGTCGATGGTAACCCCGTTGAAGGTGTGAGAGTGAATGTCTACGACCATATCCAGATGTCCGAACGTCCCAAGTACGTGAGCGAAAGGACCGGTCCGGATGGCCGGTTTCTGGTCAAAGTCCGCCGCGGCGGTACTTACTATCTTGCGGCACGGGACCGGTTCGGAGGCCCCCCCCAACTGGGCGATCTGTACGGCAGGTATGATGAGGGGACAATTGATCCATCAGGCGCAACCGTCCGCAAGGGCGAGATCACCGGGGATCTCGAGATCGTTGTGCACAAGGTGTGGTGATGAGAGCGATAGCGCTTGTCATGTTTTCCCTGATGGCCCTGTCCTGCTCCGGGCAGATCGAGGATATAGAGTCTCTTTCCCGGAAGGCAAGGGAGGGTGATCTGCGGTCCGGCAGGGAGCTGGTTCTGGCCATGGGAGCCGAAAACAGGGAAAGATCCCTGAAGGCGTATCGCGCTGTTCTGTCCCTCGGTGAAATTGCCAGGCCACAGCTGTACAGAGGCCTTAAATCCAGTGATCGGCGGGTCTTCGAATCGTCCGCGGCGGCTCTTGGGAGTATCGGTTCACAGGACAGCGTCCCCCTGCTCATCGACGCCCTCAAAGAAGAAGGCCAGAGACGATACGCCGCCGCCTGGGCCCTGGGTGAGATCGGGAGCATGGATGGTGTGCCCATACTGGTGGAGGCCATACAGAGCGAGGATGATGTCCTGAGAAAAACCGCCGTGCGGGCCCTCGTCAAGATCGGCCCGGAGGTGGAGGATGACGTCATACCTGTTCTAAGGAATGAGGTTGATCAGAAAGCCCAACGGGCTGCTGTAAGGGTCCTCGGAGAGATCAAAGGGCCTGGCGCGGTATCTCTCCTGGAGGCTGTTGACGGAGACAACCGGGACGCGGCTGTCTGGGCGCTGGGACGGATAGGGGCTCCGGGTTCCCTGCTGACCCTGATTGATGCGCTCAATGACGAGAGGTGGGTTGTGCGGCGTCAGGCAGCGGAGGCCCTGGGAAACCTGGAGAATGTCGATGCAGTCGAGGCATTGAGACTGGCGCTGGAGGACCCCGAACCGGTTGTCAGGGAGTGGGCCGCCAGATCGCTGGAAACTCTGGCCGGGGTCCAGACTCTTTACCGGGACGAGGATGGTCAGATGGTCCCTCCCTACAATTTATACCGTTGATGTCGACTGGAGTGAGGATGCCCGGAGGGAAGATGAATCGGGGGATAGCCCCGCAGGTACTGAAAAGCAGCCTCTTCTGGACCATAGTGAGGGGAGGTTTTCTGGCGGGTATGGTGTGGAGCGTATCCGTGTTGTGGGGGCACTGGAATATCCCGGATCTGGATACGGCTGATCCGCTCATGTACACCAACCTTGGCAATACACTGTTCTGGGTTGTGTGGATGATGGGGCTGGTTCTGCTCGTTCCCGCAACAGGGCGGGCGTGGTGTGCTGTCTGTCCCCTGGGAGCGATGAACGAGATCGTTTCCAGGTGGGGACTGGCAAAGCCCTTCCCGGGATTCCTCAGAAATGACTATCTCAAAGCTGTCTTCCTGCTTGTAACTCTGGTGCTTCTGGGCCTGTTCAGGATTCACCATTATCCCGCAGCCACGGCCCTGTTCCTGGTCAGCTGGATGGGTATTGCACTGGTTGCCGGGATTCTTTTCTCCGGAAGATCACTGTGCTCCTATATGTGCCCGGTGGGCGGGATGCTCAATCTCTACTCCCGGACGGCGCCGGTGGGGATAACCATCAGGGACCTTGATAAGTGTGAAAAGTGCGAAAACAGGGAGTGCGTCAAGGGAAGTGAGCGCTGGGTCCAGTTGGCCCTGGGCAGGCTGCGTTCGGCCATCCGGTTTCGTGCATATCCATGTCCCGTCAACCTGAAAGTCTGGGACATGAAGGGGTCGGGCCGATGCCTGCTCTGTTTGAACTGTATGAGGGCATGTCCCTTCGACAATGTCCAGATATCCGCCCGTGCTCCCATTGCCACCCTCTGGAGGGAGAGATTCCCCAGGTTTTCAGAGGTGGCCATGGGAGCGGCTCTGATGGGTTTCCTGCTTTTGAGCTATTCCCGTTTCTGGCCCGGATTCGAGTCGGCACTGGCTTTTCCGGTCACCTTTGTATCACCGATCTTTGGTCCCGGCGCCGCGAGGCTGGCCTACATTGTCTGGGTCGGTTTTATTCTTCCCATGCTTCTGTTGATCGCACCGTCGGTTGTGGTGATAAGCGGCGGTGTGTTGTCCCATCCCGGCTCTCAGGGCAGTTTGGGCGCGGCATGGGAGAAGGGCATTTCCCCGGTAAAGTTCTGGCTGGGCCCCACAACCCGGGGGACCTTGAATGATGACGGTGACGGCGATGAACGGATCATCACCCAGGCGGGCTCTGTCGGGGGCCTTGCCGCGGCATTCCTTCCCTCCATCGTTCCCCTGTTACTGGCGGCCCATCTCGTTCTGGCGGTAATCAAGGTCAACGCAAAGGCGGGATATCTGGCGCTTGGGGTGGCGGATCCAACGGGTATCCAGTCCTATCTCGCTGTGGAGGAACTGGGGCTTTATCCCCGTCCCGGTTTACTGTTCCCTATGGGGACCGCAAAAGGGGTGGCTGCGTTCCTCATGGCCGGAGGTATTCTCCTGTCCTTTTTGACTGTAACCAGGATCGCGAGACGTGAGGATGTGCCTCTTCTGCCCTTCGCCCTGCTGGTTGCCGTGGCGGGCATATGTTTTACCGGAGGTCTTGTAAAGTGGCTTTTCTGAGAGTTGGAGTGGTTCTTCTTCTGCTGGTTTCCTGTGCCGCAACGGCTTTAGCCCACATGGGAAGAAGTGTCGCGTTTCTCTGCCCCGAAGGCCCCGTTCCGGAGCTTGCGGCCCATATCGTGGCCGCCTATATGGGGGAGCAGATGGGAAGGGATCTCGCGGTCAGCACAAGGGAAAACCCGGCCAGGTGCCTCGGTTCGATACTTGATCGGCAAGCCCCTATGGCCCTGATCCCGGAGGCGGGCTGGAGCGACAAATACAAAGGCCTTGTCAGGGTTGGAGATTTCCTGACGGCTGACGGGACGGTTTTTATTCTTGTCATGGGTGAGGATGCGGCCTCCAACCTTCAGTTCAGTCTGGTTCCCAGATACCTGGTCAGGTTATCGGAGGGTCTGGCCCGGTGGGATCTTGAGGATGCTTCGAAAAGGGTAAGGAACGGAGAGGCCCCCCGAAAGGTGGCACTTGACGTGTTGAGGGAGGCTGACCTGTTATGATCGTGAATAAAACACTGATGAAAATAACCGCTTTGGTGTTTCTGGTCCTTCTGGTTATCGTTGGCTGTCAAAAGGCCGCCGAAAGGAATGGAAAACAGGCTGAGTCCGCCGGCGGACCCAGCCTCAGGATCGGGTTCATGATCTGTGACAGTCTGGAGGAGACAAAGTCCCGGTTCGAACCCCTTATACACCATCTTTCGGCGGTTACCGGCATGACCTTCACACCCGTTTACCTGAACACTTTTGATGTTCCCGAGGCGTTTGAGAGGGGTGAACTCGATCTGACCCACACCAATTCCCTCGTTTACATAATGATGAGGGATATGGGGCTCGAACCCCTCGCCGGGGAAAAAAGGGGCAGCCTGGGGTTTCGATCAGCCGGGGTGATAGCGGTCAAAGCCGACAGCCCCATTAGAAAGCTGGAAGACCTGAAAGGGAAACGGATGGTCTTCGGTCCCATGCTGGCTCCTACCGGATACCTGGCTCAGTACGAGCTGCTCCTGGATGCCGGCATCGACCCGGAGGTGGACCTGGACTACTATGCCATACCGGCAGGTGCTTACAAGCATGAGAAGGTGGTCTACGGAGTATGGATGGGCGCATACGATGCAGCCGCGATTCCCCTGCTGGACCTGGAAATAATGGAGGATCTGAACAAGGTGGGCAAGGGAGACCTCAGGGTCATCGCGCGGAGCGATCCGATACCCTATTGTGTATTCGGGATTTCCTCCAGGATCCCGGCAAAAATTGCCGACACGGTGCGGGCAGCCCTGATGAACCTGACGGAGGATCAGACCGTACCCCTCAACGGAGAGGTTGTGTCGATCCTGAAGGCGGCCCGGGTCGATGGTTTTGTTCCCCTCGAGGATTCCGACTTCGACAGGGTCCGCGAGATGGCGAGGAAAACAAACATGCCGCCTTATCAAGTCTATTGAGGCGGCGAGTGTATCGGAGTATCGAGGTATGGATGTGTCGAGGTATGGATGTGTCGAGGTGGAAGGACCAGCGCAGTCATCGCGAGCTGTATGGTGGGCGAAGCGATCTCAACCATTCGAGACCGCTGCGGTCGCTTCACTCCCCGGGATTGCTTCGTCCCCTTCGACAAGCTCAGGGTCCTCGCAATGACAGGCTCTTGATTTTGGATTTTGGATCTTGGATTTTGGATTCAGATCTGAAACCTCAAACCTCAAACCTCAAACCTTGAACTTGAAATATGGAATTACTAACAAAACACACTGACAGAATTACAGACGTTGCGATCCTCGTGCTTGCTGTTTTCCTGGCATTTCAGGTCTATCAAAGTCGTCTGGAGGAACCGGCAGGTATGGACGGTATCGTCCGTGCCCGGACTCAGAGTATTCCGCCTGATGAGCGTCTGGCCTTCGAGAAAGGTTTAAACGGTGCGAGGATCCTGGTGGACAGTAACGGTGATGCCGATGCCGCCCTCCTGACACTGCAGCGCCGCTACCCGGGCCGCCACGAGGTCTGGTCCCTGTCGGGGCGCTACCGGGAGAGCGTGGGCGACGAGGCGGCGGCGATAATGAGATACGCCAGGGCTGTCAGGTTGAACGGCGATTACCTGGACAAAGGGTCATCCATCTATCTGGCGGGGCGCATTGAGTCCCTGGTGGACCGATCCTTTGCCCGCTTGAAAGATATCAAAAAAGCCAGAGGCTTGACCGTGGAGGAGAAGGACCTGCTCAAAGCTGTATATTTCCTTCGACGCAGGCTTGCCGGTGGCTGCGAGTGAAGTGGCTCAAGGGTGACGGCCTGCTCATAGTCGCCAGCGGTCTGAGCATAGGCATTCTCGGAGCGGCACTTGCTTTCTGGGGAAACCCGGCCAATTCGGGGATCTGCATCTCATGTTTCGTCGAGAACCTGTCCGGAGCGCTGCGGATGCATACCAATGCCCGCATGTCCTATCTGCGGCCTGAGCTTGTCGGCTTTGTTTCCGGAGCTTTCCTCATGGCGTTGGCGGGACGCGAGCATCGCTCGCGCTCAGGGAAGATGCCTTTCCTGGGTTTCGTGCTGGGGATCTTTCTTGTTGCCGGATCATCGGTGTTCATGGGCTGTCCCATCAAGATGATGTTAAGGCTCGGTGCGGGTGATCTCACTGCGTTGGCGGGATTCGCCGGTCTTGGCATCGGAGTCTGGGTCGGCATCCTCTATCTTCGCGCGGGTCTCGACCTTGGAGCCCCGGAACCCGGATCAGGCGGATTTCAGGGGATCCTGCTGCCGGTCCTGGCTGTCACTCTCTTTGTGGTCTCAATGGTATTTCCAGGTCTTCTCATCTTCAGCGTCACCGGGCCGGGTTCACAATACGCGCCGGTTATCGTATCCCTGTCGGCAGGGC
Organism: Pseudomonadota bacterium; assembly: GCA_003228585.1. Taxonomy (GTDB): domain Bacteria; phylum BMS3Abin14; class BMS3Abin14; order BMS3Abin14; family BMS3Abin14; genus SZUA-204. The sequence continues at coordinate 922 of QIEJ01000084.1, read as the reverse complement.
TGCTTATAGGCGCCCTGGCCCAGAGATCCAGATTTTGTGTGACAGGAAGCTTCGCCAACCTGTTCCTTGCGAAGGATACAGGTCTCATGAGGGGATTGGCCGCCCTCCTGGCATCAGCGGTTGTCATAAACGTGTCACTGGGGCTTTTTCGCATCGGGATGTTCGACCAGCCGGGATCGAACCCGGATCACCTTTGGAACTTCCTGAGCATGGGCATGGTGGGTCTCGCGTCGGTCCTGGCCGGCGGCTGTCCTTTCCGGCAACTGATTCTGGCCGGTGAGGGAGCGGTGGATGCGGCTGTCATCGTGCTGGGGATGATCGTCGGGGGGGGGATAGTCCATCAGTGGGGCAACAGCCGCCGGTCCAACACCGGCGGGAAAGATATCGGTCCTCGCGGGACTGATCTTCTGTCTCGTTGTCGCGCGGTTTTATCGGGTGAAGGTTTGAGTTCAGGGCGCAGGGCGAAGTATCGAGGTATCGATGTGTCGAGGTGGCAGGACAAGCCCAATAACAACCGCGCAGTCATCGCGAGCGACCCGATCCATGTGGGAGCGCGGCGATCTCAGCCGTTCGAGACCGCTGCGGTCGCTTTGCTCCATGGGATTGCTTCGTCCCCTTCGATCCCGCCATTGGCGGGACTCAGGGTCCTCGCAATGACAAGCTCTTGATTTTGGATTTTGGATCTTGGATTTTGGATTGAGCACGTTGGACCTTTGACAAAAAACAATGGGGAGGCATAAACAATGACCACTTTAAAACGCGACCCCTCAGTCAACTGGAGAATAGAATCCCATCGGGAGGAACTGGCCAGAGAGGTTCTTTCAGATCCGGACCGGGAAGGGGAGGATCAGGAGGTAAGCGGGTTGGGTACGGTGACCCTGTTGTCGGGGGGCGTCATGCACCAGCTGAATTATCTGGGCGG
>QIEJ01000102.1 GCA_003228585.1 Pseudomonadota bacterium | reverse complement strand
CTATCGGACAAGAGACGTTCGGAGCAAAGAGGAGCGAAACCTGATTTTAAGAGAACTGGGCGAGCGAGGCTTTGACTGCGAACGGCTCTGCGGTTAAGGCTTCGCATGAGATTGCCACGTCACTCTCGTACCGCTCGACGCTCCTCGCAATGACTGCGCCTGGTTTCGGATCCTGGATGAAAAACCTGAAATCCGGAATCCTACAGGTACTCATTTCTGGGATGACCCATAAGTTTAATTCCTACCCAGGTGGTTTCGAGGAAAATCTGGTGGCGTTAAAATTCCTGAATCCGTTCTCAACCTCCTGAAGTTCAGTGATCCAGGTCTCGAGCCTGTTCAACTCCTCAGCGATGGTCTCGGAGTGTTCCTTCTTTTTGGCGACCACTGCCCGGATGGCGCCGTGGGTTGCGGAGATCGTCTCTTCCAGGCGGCGGTCAAGGTCAGAGATAAATCCCCGAAAGGCCGCGTCAAGATTCTGCAGGGTAGCCCAACGAAGGTTCTCAACATTGTGGATGACCAGATCCTCGACCTGTTTGAGGAGGCGCTTTAATATCACTGATCTCCTTATTCCCCGGGGCAGGACCCAGTCGAAAAGGCCCGCGGGAATGGGATTCATGGTCGAGCCCCACTTGTGGGTTACCCAGTACGGTTCCCGGCTTGATTCCAGTACTCCGGCGCTCTCGGGAGCATGGTAGGGGATATCGAAAAGCTCCGCCGCTCCTCTCCTCACAGCCTCGATCAGTTGGTCGGCCCTCTCCTGGTGAGGTCTCAGTACACGGGTCACATGCCGGTCAAATTCCAGGGACATGTCGCCCAGTTCACGCTCAAAGAACCCGGGGAGGGTGGTTGTTACGGCATCTTTGGCGGCCCTGTCCATATGTTCACCACCGGATTCCTTAGCAGTGGATTCCCGGACGATGCCCTCGAAGAAGGCCTGGGCTTTCCGGCGCAGTTCCCCGGCCTGCTCTTCAAGAAATTCCAGTGTCCGCTTCCGGTCACCGGTAAGCAGATCTCCAGAGGACCGCCTCTGCCGCTCAGCTTCCCTGATCTTGCCGGCGAGAAGCTCCAATCGTTCCTCAAGGCTCTCAAGAGGGATCTGGAGAGAACGGGCAGTCAGATTTACCTGCATAAGCGTCTCAGTGACGTTGTCACCGGCCTTCCTTGCAAGAGCATCTTGAAGGACCTGCGCTTTCTCGTTCATCAGAAAATCAATCAGATGATCCTGAACCTCCTCCAGGCCGCTGTCACGAAGAAGGTCCCGATCACCACTCATCCTGGCTTCCAGGGCATGGAGAGCTGACATCGGATAGACGGGCACCGTTTCAGGAATCCGGGCCTGGTCCTTTAGTACTTTCCTGAAAAACTGCAGCGCTTTGGAGCGATCGTCGGCCTTGAGATAATCCATCTTGTTGAAAATGAAAAACAGATGATCGATCTTTGCCCGGACCTCCCTGAGAAATGCAATCTCCACCTCTGTGACCGGAGGGTCGGCGGAGATGAGAAACAGAGCGGCATCACACTGGGGGAGGAAGTTCAGTGTTGTTTCGGTGTTGTGCTGAAATGTCGACCCGATCCCCGGCGTGTCAATAAGGATCAATCCTCTACGAAGCAGAGGTGATGGATGATAGACTTCCGCCTGGCGAATACCCAGACGGTTTTCAGGATTGGACTCCTCGGTGACAAAACCCTCGAGAAAGGAGGCCAGGCTCCCGGGATCGTCCGCAGCAAATTCCTCCTCCGGCAGGCCGTCTTCAAAGAGGATGCGCGCTTTAAGCTTGGGACCCCACTGAACGAATGTCGGAATAGCGGTCAGCGGCACCACGGAGGATGGAAGGATGGGTTCGCCCAACAGGGAGTTGAGGAGGGTGCTTTTTCCCCGTTTGAACTGGCCAAGGACAGCCAGATTGAAGTGGTCAGCTTCGAGTCTTTTCTCAAGGGCTTTCAGGTTTTCAACACACGATGCAGCGTCGGGACCAAGTTCGTCTAAAAGCAGGATCGTTCTTGCCAGGAGATCGTTCAGATTTTCACCTGGATATTCACCATTGGGTGTGTTGTCCAAAAAAAACCCTCCCGGAAGCTTGAATTATAATCTAATTAACGATTATTTCCCACTTCCGATCGAACCGCTCGTCAAAAGGTGTGAAACGAATCATCCTGGTCAACCCCTTACCGGGATCCTGATTGTCCATTAGTAGCCAGATCCTCAATAATATGGCCGGGACCGATCTGGCGTCCGGTCCGGAAGGGGTGTGCCAGGTCTCACGTTCCTCGATGACCTTCCATGCAGTCCCCATCTCCCGGTTCAGGATCCTCTCTCCGACACGGGGCAGGCCGAGAGTCCCACGAAGCTCTTTGAAGCTGTACGGTGGCCTGTCACTCTCCATAAGAACCCGTTCGCCCATAAGCTTGATTCCGATGGCTCCCAGTGGGGCGGTAATAAGAATGGAGAGGACCGCGACAGCCAGGATGATCTCGCCGCCGGGAATACCGACAGCCAGAGGGACAGAGCCGATGGCGGCCTGTACGGTGGCCTTGGGAACATAGGAAACCACCGAAAAGATCTTTTCCCTGTGGTTCAGCCCGGAACCCAGGAGGGACAGATAGGTGCCGACACTTCGCGCCGCAAGGCCTCCTGCAATAAGTAGAGTGCCGGCGGCACCGGCCTTCCACGCGACGTTAATATTCACCTGAGCGCCCACCAGTACAAACAGAAGCAGTTCCGCGAAGACCCACAGTTTTTTAAGCTTGCTGGAAATAATATGGGCAATGGCCTCCTGTTTCTCGAGGATAATAAAGCCGATGGCCATAACACCGAGCAAGCCTGACATGGGCACGATGCCGTGAAGAGTGTCCTCAAGCCAGGTAAGGACAATGGCTGATCCCATGACGATAATGGTTCTGCGCGGAGGCCTGAAATCATACCGTTTGAAAAGCAGGTAGAGAATATATCCAATGACCAATCCGGAGAGAATGCCCAGGAGAATGGAGATGGGAATTGTACTGATCTGCCAGAGCCAGTTGATCTCACCGCCGCCGTACATACCGAGCAGAACGGTAAAGATAACGATGACAAAGACGTCGTCTATGGATGAAGCTGCCAGAATAAGGGTGGGGATGCCCTTGTCGGCTCCTTTTCCCCGTTCCATGAAATCGATCATCAGGGGAACGACAACGGCGGGAGAAACCGCACCGAGAATGCTACCCAGGATAGCAGCCTCGAGCCAGCTCAGGCCCAAAAGGGGAGGTGCCAGAAGGGTGATCGCGGCGATCTCGAAAAGAGCCGGCACAGAACTCATGGCGACAGCGGACCCGCCGACTTGATGAAGTGTGTCGCGTCTCAACTCGAACCCGGCCCTGAGTAGAATGACGATGAGGGCGATCCTGCGGAAATCCCCTGATACTGCCATCATGTCAGGCGACAGAAAATCAAAAACATAGGGACCCACGAGGACTCCAACCAGAAGCATGCCCACAAGGCCGGGGAGGCGCGCGTGTCTGAAAAGGGCGTCCGCCAGCAAACCGGCGATGATGATGAATGCGAGGCTTATGGCCATCGTTTCTCCAAAAAAAGACCCCTGCCCTTACAGGACAGGAGTCATCGGCATTTTCCACTCAACTCCTGCTCCACCAGGGTCGCCCAGTATTGAACGCCTGCGGGGATAATCTCGTCATTAAAGTCATAGTCCGCCCGGTGAGTGACCGACTGTTTGCCGTTGCCAAGGAAGATGTAGCTGCCAGGCACCTTCTTCAGGTAGTAGGAGAAATCTTCCGAGGCCATGAGTGGAGGGGTGTCCGGATCAACTTGTCTTTCCCCGACGACCTTTGCCGCCGCTGAAACGGCAGCCCTGGTTTCCCTTTCGGTGTTCACCGTGAGCGGGTATCCGGGGATGAAGGAAAAATCGTAGCTTGCGCCGTGAGCGGCACACACGCCGGAAATAACTCTTTCCATGGCCAATCGTATGTGATCCCTGACATCCGGACGCCGGGTTCGGACACATCCTCGGAGAGTCGCGGTGTCAGGAATAATGTTCCATGTAGTGCCCGAGTTGAACTGAGTTGTTGAAATTACGGCACTTTGAAGGGGCGGAACATTTCTGGAGACAATGGACTGAAGGGCCGACACTATCCCCGATGCGGTGACAATAGGATCGATTCCCTTGTGAGGCATAGCCGCGTGGGTACCTATGCCGGTGACGACAATCTCGAAATTGTCCGTGGCCGCCATAATGCCCCCAACCCGTACTCCGAAAAGCCCTGCTTCCTGATCGGATCTGTTGTGCATGCCGTATATGGCATCAGTAGGGAACCTGTCAAACAGGCCCTCTTCGATCATGATTCTACCACCCCCGCCGCCTTCCTCCGCCGGCTGGAAGATCAAATGTACTGTCCCGTTGAAGTTCCTGGTCTGGGCAAGGTACCGGGCGGCCCCAAGGAGCATGGCTGTGTGCCCATCGTGTCCGCATGCGTGCATGATACCGTCATGAATCGACCGGTGGTCAAAGGTGTTCCTCTCCTGGAGAGGGAGGGCGTCCATATCAGCACGCAGTGCGATAGTTTGATTGGAATTGCCGGCGGCCAGTGTGCCCACCACCCCCGTTTTCGCCATTCCCGTATGGACCTCGATACCCCAGTTCCTGAGCTTCTCGGCGACGATTCCGGATGTCCTCGTTTCCTTGAAACCCGGTTCGGGATGTTTGTGCATGTCCCGGCGGATGGCAACGAGTTCATCGAGGTAGGAGTTTATGAGGTCTCTCATAATAGTTTCTAGTTCTGGTTCTGGTTTCTAGTAAGGGCAGTATCTGGTTCTAGTTTCTGGATTCAACGTAAGCACTAGACACTAGAACTAGACACCAGACACTGGTTCCTAAATGTCTTTAAGCAATCGATTATCCGGCGACTTATCCACTTCCACTGCGAACGCCTCGAGGATCCGGGACAGTTCTCCCATCTCTGGTGATGATGTCCTTGAGAGAGGAGCATTGTTTTGTCCACCCCTTTCAAGAGCTTCCAGGACATAACTCACCGTAAACCTGTTGATGTCGCTTGAGGGCAGGTAGGTCTGGTCCATGGTTTTTTCGCAGTCCGCCGTAGTAAAAACTCCGCAGTTGACCAGGTCGCCCACCACCTCCTGAACCCACCGCAGCGGTATCCGGATGGCGTCCGATATCTCAGACGCCCGCAGGTGTTTTGCACCCCGGGAAAAGTTCTTTACCACCTGATGGGCGACAGCCAGGGCCAGTAACTTTCGGTCATGAGGGATTATCAGCGGAGAATCCGTCCCCGGCTCGTAGATACGAACGTTCTGGACTGCAAAGGAAACCTCCGCGCCGAACAGAACGATCATCCAGCTGATGTTCAGCCAGATAAAGAAGAGGGGAAGGGCGGCAAAGCCGCCATAGATGGCATTGTATTTCGACACTCCGACCTGAAAGTGGATGTATGTCAGCTGTGTGATCTGGTAAAGGGTCCCGGCGACCAAGGCTCCATACAGGCCGGACGTGAAACGAACACGGATGTTGGGCATGATAATGTAGATCAGCAGAAAAAGAGCCCAGATGAGTATGTAGGGGGCGAATTTGGATACGAACAGCTCCAGGGGCCCCGCGACACTTTCCAGCTCATACTTTGCCGTGATGCTCGAAAGCCGGGTTGTGATGAAAACGGTGACACTGCTCGACAGGCCCAGGAAGATCGGTCCGACCAGGACAATGGACAGATAATCGGTAAATTTTCTCACTAGGGTTCTGGGTTTTTTAACAAGCCATATGTCGTTGAAGGAGTGTTCGATGTTACCGAGGACCTTGATCACCGCCCACAGGAGAAAGGCGATACCTATTCCCGCGATAAGACCTCCCTTTGTGTTTTCCAGAAGAGATTGAGCGAAATGGACGATCTGCCTGAGAAGAGCCTCCTGCTCCGGAATCTGCTCAAAGATCTTGGTTTCCACCAGCTTTCTGAAGCCGAAGCCCTGGGCGATGGCAAAGATGAGGGCCAGGACCGGGACTATAGACAGTATGGTGTAATAGGTAAGGGAAGCTGCCCTGAGAGGGCATCTGTCCTGGATGAACTCCCTGATGGAGATGATAACAATCTTGAGTTGTTTAACAAAAAAAGCTTTCGCGGGAGGGAGATCCTCCAGTCGGATCGCCCAGATGTCTGATTTGATATATCGGGAAAATCTGGATATCCCTGAGCTGTTGTTATTCATGAGATCGATATGGTCATCCCAGCAGTTTCTCAACCGTTTCGGCGATATTCTCCGCCGTGAATCCAAACTTTTCCATGTTCAAATTGCCTGGTGCTGATGCCCCGAATCTATTGATCCCGATTATCTTGCCCTGCGTGCCGGCATAACGGTCCCAGCCGAAAGGGGACGCGGCTTCCACTGTCACCCGGGTAGTGATCCTGGGCGGCAGGATCTCATCACGATACGCCTGGTCCTGACGTTCGAACAGTTCAAAGCTGGCCATATTTACAAGCCTGACATGGATTCCCTTTTTGTCCAGGATATCCACAGCTTCTAATGCCGGGCCGACCTCGGAACCGCTGGCAAGGATGATGGCTCTCTGGTCATAACCGGTCTCGGCCAGAATATAGGCGCCCCTCTCGATGTGAGCGGCGGAGGCCCTGCCTGTTCTATCAATGGATCTGAGTTTCTGTCGGGTGAGGATGAGGGCCACTGGGCCGTCAGCCTTCATGGCGATCTTCCAGGCCTCTGCAGTTTCAGCGGCGTCAGCAGGCCTCAGGTCGATGAGATCCGGTATGGCCCTCAGGGCAGCCAGGTGCTCGACAGGCTGATGGGTTGGCCCGTCCTCACCAAGCCCGACACTGTCGTGTGTAAAGATATACGTTACCTTCGATTTTTCAATAGCGGCAAGCCGTATGGCGGGCCGCATGTAATCGGAAAAGACAAAAAAGGTTCCGACATAGGGGTGCAGCGCTCCGTGCATGGCCATGCCGTTGGCAATGCTGCCCATACCGTGTTCCCTGACCCCGAAATGAATGTTGCGGCCCAGGCGGTCGTCACGCGAGAATGCTCCTTCCTCCCGGATCATGGTGTTATTTGATGGTGCCAGATCAGCCGAACCTCCGATCAAACCGGGAAGCACCGGTGCAAGGGAGTTGATCACCTTTCCTGAAGCGGCTCGCGTAGCCAGGTCCTCTCCCGCAAAGTCGGGGACAGCATCTTCCCAGCCTGCCGGCAGATCCTCGCTCCACATCTGCTTCCACTGAGCGGCCATTTCCGGATGTTTTCTTTCGTAATCCGCGAAAAGATCCTTCCACTCTTTTTCCAGTTCAGTGCCCCGCGTCAGGGCGTGTCTGAAATTGCCAAGTGCCTCTTCGGGAATATGAAAATCCAGTTCAACCGGCCAGCCGAGATTCTCTCTCGTCAGACGAACCTCTTCCTCTCCAAGGGGAGCCCCGTGAGCGTCAGCACTGTCCTGCATGTTGGGGCTTCCATATCCGATATGGGTCCTGACGGCGATAATGGAAGGCTTGTCAGTTACATTCCGGGCCTTATCCATGGCTTTCCTTATGGATTCGGTATCGTTTCCGTCACTGACCTGTTGGGTGTGCCATCCGTACGCTGCATATCTTCCCATGCGGTCCTCGGTAAAGGCCAGATCGGTTGGACCATCGATGGAGATGTGATTGTCGTCGTAAAGGACGACCAGTTTGCCAAGCCCCAGGTGACCGGCCAGGGAGCATGTCTCTGATGAGACTCCCTCCATGAGATCCCCGTCGCTGGCGATGACGTATGTGTAGTGATCGACCAGGGGGTAATCCGGCCGGTTAAAGATAGCGGCGAGATGCGCCTCGGCCATGGCCATCCCGACAGCGTTGGAGATTCCCTGGCCGAGGGGGCCGGTGGTGACCTCCACACCCGGTGTCAGATGGGTCTCGGGGTGGCCCGGAGTCCTCGATCCCCACTGCCGGAAATCCCGGAGCTCATCCAGAGTGAGATCATATCCGGTCAGATGAAGCAGGGAATAAAGAAGCGCTGAACCGTGGCCCGCGGAGAGAATAAAACGATCCCGGTCAGGCCAGGCAGGGTTGGCGGGATTGTGGCGGAGGAAATGCGTCCACAGCGTATAGGCCATGGCGGCAGCTCCCATGGGCATCCCCGGGTGGCCTGAGTTGGCTTTCTGGACCATGTCCACGGCCAGCATCCGTATAGTGTTGATAGACAGGTTTTCCAGATCTTTCGATTCACTCATCTCTCGGGGTTCCCTTCCTGGAATTTGTTCAAAGTGTGATAGTCCACCCCTATGGGTAGCGCCGAAACTAACAGGAGCCTCATAACCTGTCAAGAATCGATGAATACGTCCTGAGTGTTAAGTGTCTGGTTTCATATTAACTGAAACCACTGCCCTGGCCTCGGGATCAGTGAAACAATTTCCTTCGATTGGGTGTATATTCCCGTGCCGGCTGTGGTAGTATCGGCCGGTCGCGTTTTACCTTTGCAACTTATCTCTTGTCACTTGGGACTAAACTCCACGATATGCAATCAACCATCGTATTACACAACCTGGCCCTCATTTTCTACGGGCTCTCCATCCTGGTCTGGGTAGCATCCAGGCCCATAAAGTCCATCTCCCAATCAGTTGCCGTTTGGCCGGCGTTGGCGGGTTTTCTGTT
>QIEJ01000196.1 GCA_003228585.1 Pseudomonadota bacterium | reverse complement strand
CTGAAAGAGTCCCTTGATCCCTATGTCACTATCAGAAACGCCTACCATCAGAACAGGGAGGGGAAGATTAAAAAATAGGGCGGTGTCACGCGAAGAGGAGATAGGACGCATGGAAGCATGGGCGTTCTTTTGAGTACCAGGTACAAGGTTCGAAGTACGATGGGAAAATAGGGTTTTTCTGGAATCTGAAATCTGAAATCTGGAATTATTATCCTGACACAACCCCCCAGCCCGACAATATGCTAGTATAGTTGAGGATTACTGTTACCAGATCAACCGTTAATAAACCGGAGGCACCCATGATTGTCAGGAATTTCCCTGTGCTTTTAGTTATCATCGGTCTGGCGGGAGTCCTGAACTCAAGCGTCTCCTGGGCCGAATCTCCACAACAACGTGTTGAAAGTATAGTGGACGAAGCCATACTGATCCTCAAGGATGAAGGTCTCGATTGGCCGGAGAAAAAAGTCAGAATCAGATCCATCATCCTGGATAATGTAGATCTTCGCTCCATGTCCCAGAGAATCCTTTCCAGAAACTGGAAAAAGGCCAGCGATGAGGAGAAGGAGAGGTTTACTCAACTGTTCACCGATCTGCTCGAGACAACCTACTTCAACAGGATCGAGGAGTATTCAGAGGAGCGGATGGAATACGTCAGGGAGAGAATAAAGGGTGACAGGGCGATCGTTGACACTCTGTTCATCACCAGGAGAAGACAGATCCCCATCAACTATAGATTGATACGAAAAGAGGGGAAGTGGTGGATCTTCGATATAGTCATCGAGGAGGTTAGTCTGATCAGCAATTACCGGGAGACCTACAATGAGATTGTGATGAGAGACGGGATAGAGGGTCTTCTGACCAGGATGGAAAACAAGATCGAGGCGTTGAAGGCTTCGCGTAAAGGGGGCTAGGCAGACAGATGCAGCGGAAACTGAACTCTGGGTGTACCATTGGCGGGAACTGTGAGAACATAAACTGCATTCTGGATCTTTGCCAGAACATGAATGACACCGAAGGGTGCTTCAACTACCTGGTGCATGAGGACCTGGACGTAATTGCCCGGTATTTCACTACGCGGCACCTGTCAACCGACGAGGTCCTTTGGGAGGAGGGTGATCCCTGTCTCTTCGTTGCATTTGTCGTCCGTGGACACATGGAGATCAAGAAGGACACCGAGTTCGAGGGAAAACAGGTTGTGGTCGGGATCTACGGAAGAGGGGCTATCGTCGGTGTGCTCTGTGTTCTCGATGGAAGTCCCAGGGCAATAACAGCCGATGCCATGGACGATGTGGATCTTCTGATCCTGTCCAGTGAAAAATTTTCACTTCTGCTGGAGGAGGAAACTGACCTGGGAATCAAGTTGTTAAAGGGCATGCTGTTTGCCGTTTCCACCCGGCTGAAAAAATCCATGAGCCGCCTGGCTTCGATCTTTTAGGCATAGGGCGCGTAAAGACTTGTCTCACGCAAAGAAGGGCAAAGCCCGTCAAAGAAAACCCGGGTCCTGGGTTTTGCGCGAAATGATAAGAGCTTTAACCACAGTGCAGCCATTTGGAGGCTGCTCCACAGGGTTTCACAGGGTGACATATCCTCCTCACCTGATCTCTCCTATGAGGAGAGAGATTTCCCTGAAATCAGCTGACGGAGCATTGCGACTCGGGATCAAAGTCCACTTTTATCCCGACCTGCAAGGCTCAAACAGCTTCGGTGAGGAGGATCTTTGTTCATGAACTCCTTGGCGGCCTTTGCGGCTTGAGTGACCGGAGGGAACGGGCGTGAGACAGAATCTTTGTGAAACCCTGCCCGCCCTGAGCCTGTCGAAGGGGATCTTGGATTTTGGATAAAAATTTTTTAATCCTGAAACGTGAAACATGAAACCTGAAACACCCTATAATCTGCTAGAATACTTACTATCATGTGTATGATAGTCTTTGCCTACAAGGCACACCCCGGCTACCAGCTTGTTCTGGCTGCCAACCGTGATGAAGACTACGATAGACCCACGGAACCTGCCCATTTCTGGAAGGACCATCCGCAGATGCTGGCCGGAAAGGACATTCGTTGGGGCGGAACCTGGCTGGGCATCACCCGTCATGGTAAAATGGCTGCGGTCACCAACTTCAGAGATATGTCATCCCATCTGGAACATGGTCTGTCAAGGGGCCTGATGCTATGCGATTACCTGCAGGGCACACGGAAACCTGAGGCCTTTTTGAAGAAGTTGGAAGGGGTCAAAGCTCCGTATAACAGCTACAATCTCCTTCTCGGAGATTTGCAAAACCTGTGCTACTCATCCAACCATGGTCCAGACCCTGAACAGATCTCTTCCGGGATATATGGTCTGAGTAATCATCTTTTGGACACTCCGTGGCCCAAACTTGTCAGATGCAAATCCCTCTTCAGTGAAATTCTTGCGAGGGAGGAAGAACCATCTGCGGACAGCCTCCTTGAAATGCTGGCCGACCGTAAAACAGCCCCCGATGATCAACTGCCCGACACGGGCATCGGGCTTGAATGGGAACGACTTCTCTCCTCCATCTTCATCGCAGGTGAAAGCTATGGGACAAGATCGTCAACGGTTCTTCTCATCGGGGATGACAATCGGGTGACCCTGACAGAGAGATCCTTCCGCTTTCCAGGTGACAAGGGGAAAACACTCAGAGTTGAATTCACCTTCAGGCCCTGAATTCGAAGGGTGACAACATGAAAGAAGAGTTCTGGACAATGGAAGAAACCTTTTATAGAGAACTGCTGGATAACCTCTACGACGGCGTTTACTTTGTGGATCTCGACAGGAGAATATCCTATTGGAATAAAGGAGCCGAAAAGCTGACGGGGTATAACAGAGAAGAGGTTCTGGGGCGCCTTTGCTGGGACGATTTTCTAACACATCTTGACGATCGGGGTGAGCAGTTGTGCGATACCGCTTGTCCCCTCCTGGACACTCTCAACGACGGTAAGGTGCGTGATATAAATGTATATCTTCACCACAAGGAGGGGCACAGGGTTCCCGTGTTGGTGCGCATGGCGCCCATCCATGATCAAAAGAGGAAGATCATCGGAGCGGTTGAGATCTTCAGCGATAATTCTTCCAGGGTCGCATCCGAGATGAAAATTGAGGAACTGGAGAAGCTGGCCCTCCTTGATGACCTTACCCAGATCGGTAACCGACGGTTCATGGAGATGAGTCTCAGGACGAAGATGGATGAGATGAACCGTTACAGATCCCAACTGGGTGTGTTTTTTGTGGACATCGACAATTTCAAGCAGCTCAACGATTCATATGGACATCACCTGGGAGATGAGGTCCTCAGATCTGTTGCGAAAACACTTTCGGCGGCCCTGCGGCCTCTGGACATCCTGTGCCGGTGGGGTGGAGAGGAGTTTGTGGTCGCTGTGGGAAACCTGGACGGGGACATCATGGCTGTCATCGCTGAGCGTTTCCGCTCACTTGTGGATAATTCCAGCGTCGCCACTGGTGAGACCAGGATCGAGTTCACTGTTTCCATTGGCGCCACCATTACTCTTGAGGACGACACTCTGGATTCAGCTGTCAAAAGGGCTGATGAACTCATGTACCGGAGCAAGGAAAAAGGCCGAAATCGTATCACGGTGGGTTAAAGGTAATCAGGCCCGCAGGCCGTTGTTGTCTCCCTTCTGTTTGGCTTCCCTGGCACATTTCCAGCGGTCTATCAGGTAGGGTTTCTCATCCTCAAAAAATTGAGCCTGGCGTTCCACTTCCTCTTCTGCCTGGCCACTGTCCATATCCTCGACCAACCTGGCAAAACCGGCTACCCGGCCATAGTAGAGAGGTGTGAGGAGCTCTACAAGCTTGAAGCGGTTCTTATCCCAGCAGTGGTAGGTCGCAGCTGCATCGTAGATAATGTGAGCCCACATCAGCCCATTCATTTCGAAGGTGTCGGAGCCATCGGCCAGTTTTTTAACCACTTCAAAGGATTCCTCACTGAGGATCTGCTGCCAAAGAACCCCGAATTGGGAGTAACCACGTCTGAAAGCCTCTAGCAGGTTGTCGACGTTGATCTGAAAGGACTCGGGTTCGGTAGCGATGTCATCACCCAGGACAGGCACTTCTTCACTCCCGCGGATACCGTGCCAGTAATCCGCGTTCTCTTCCGTGAGGCTGAAAAGAGTGGCAACAACCTGCCTGAACATGGGACCGAGGCTTTCGGATGGATCTTTGACATCGTGGATCTTTGCTCCGAGCCGTACCTGGCAGATATTGAATCCCTTCACAAGAGCATTGGTGGTCAGCCAGATATCGATCCCGAAGCGTCCTACGTCCGTGTCCCATACATCCTGATCGTAGATCTCATTCACCACATCCCTGGAGAAGGCAAAATCCCCCCCGATAGGTTGGCGAATCCTTTTGCCATACAATGCCCGTGTCATATTGTAGACGATGTTGTTCGTTATGGTCCCGTCCAGCTTGAACCTCTTGTAAAGTGGGGCGACAAATTGATAATTATCGTTGATGATGGGATCAAGCAGATTCCTGATCCAGTTGTGGTCAATGCTTCGCAGGTCCGAATCGACCACCACGCACGCCTCAGCCTGGAGAAACCGGGCCACCTCAAAGACAGCTCTCAGCGCAGACCCCTTTCCGGGGATGCCGCGATAGATGGTGACGAGCATCTCCTGGAAGGGATAGGCTTGAACGTCCCTTGCCTCCTCCCTGGAGTCATCAACCGACCCACCATCCGACACGATGATGACTGCCTTTTTATCAGGATAGTACAGGTGAAGGCCGTGGCTGACCTGCTTGACCACATGGGCGATGGTGCTCTGGTTATTGTAGGAGGGAAGGCCGACGACCAGGTCCGCCTTCTCGATGAGTTCCACCCGGCTCATTGCGTCATCACGCAGCGCGGTCAGGTATTTCATTGCCTCACCATCCCTCTTTCCCTGTAAATATCTATTACCATTGGGAAAGTTTAAACGAGGAGAATCTGTATGTCAAAGCAAATCACTTATTGATGGATACCCTGTCAGGACCTGTAGGTGATGGAAAAAGTTGAATATTCACCCGTCGCCTCGCTAAATTTCACATCCACGTTATTCACAATGGCTGACGGTGGTCCCTTGTGTGTCCACACCACAAGCCTTTCAAGTTCATTCTTTGGACCTTCAGCGATAATTTCAACAGATCCGTCCATGAGATTGCGGACTATACCGGTCAGGTTGTTCTCCAGAGCGACCCTTCTTGTGCTGTCCCTGAAGAAGACCCCCTGAACCCTTCCGTGAACGATCATGTGGACTCGCTGGTTGTTATCCATGCCGGCCCTCCTGCTGAGGTGTCAGGTATATAATCCAAGATCCAAAATCCAAAAAGAAAGCGATTGTCATTGCGCGTTGTCACGCCAGCGGCGTGACAACGCGGCAATCCCATGGAGCGTAGCGACTGAGGCAGTCTCAGCTTGGCGAGATTGCTTCGTCCCGTTGGTCCTCGCAATGACTGCGCGTTACTCAATTACCTTGATACTTCGTTACTTCGACACCTCAATACGGCAACCCGCCCCCCGCCCAGGCGCCCCGTTTTCCCTACTGGCTCCTGTCTAATGGCTCCTCTTGCTCGTCCTCTCCATCCACTGCACCCACGAGGGATTCATCCGTTCGCCCGGTGCAGATGACCTCCACCAGTGTTCCCGGTCGCCACTTTCCATCTCCGGGCAGAAGAACCCTGGCGTAATTATCAGCCAGGGAAGGTATCCAGCCATTTGGCCCTGTGCGGTTTTCTGGAACTACTTCAAGCTTTTTCCCCACCAGTCTGTCCAGGAAATTCCTTTGATTGTCCCGGGCTATACGTCGGAGCCTGTGGACCCGCTCTTTCTTGATATTATGGTGAACATCGTCTTTCATTCCAGCGGCGCGGGTGCCCGGCCTGGCGGAAAAGGGAAAAGCGTGGATAAAGGGAATTTCGAGATCCCTGATGAGTTCTTCTGTCTGGCAAAAATCACTGTCCTGTTCACCGGGAAAACCACAGATGACATCACAGCCGATTCCGATATTTCGATTCGCTTCCCTGGCGTTCATGACCGAATGGATGAAGTCTTCCCGCCGGTAGGGGCGCCCCATTTCTTTCAGGATCCTGTCGCTCCCACTCTGTAAAGGTATATGCAGGTGTCTGCAGATCCTGCCCTTCGAGAATACCATAAGGTCGAGGAGCCTTTGGGTAACTTCAAGCGGTTCGATAGAACTGAGCCTGATCCTGCCGGGTAATCCGGCATCGAGGATCTTTTCAAGAAGGTCTTCCAATGTAATGTGCGGAACAAGATCCTTTCCATAGAGACCGAGGTGGATCGCCGTGAGAACCACCTCGAATCGGCCTCGCTCCATAAGGCTCCCGACCGCTTTGATAACCCTGCCTGGTTCAAGGCTTCTACCCCGGCCCCTGACGGAGGGAACGATGCAGTAGGAACATTGATAATCACAGCCATCCTGGATCTTGAGAAAACCCCGGTCCCGGCCTTCAAATTCAACAGCTGGATCCTCCGGCCAATCGGACCAGGCCGAGCGCCCCGACAGCTCCAGCTTTGCTGTCAACATGCCCTTTTCCTCCGGTTTCAGGACGATATCAAGCTCGGGCATGGCCGACAGCTGTTCTGAAGCCCCGCTGGACATACAACCCGCCGCAATGATCCTGGCTTCCGGATTTGATTTTCTGGCTTTACGAATGGCCTGCCGGCATTGGGCTTCAGTCGATCCCGTGACCATGCAGGTATTGACTACGATTATCTCTGCCAGGTCTGTCTCCGCGGATGCCAGGCCCGCATTCCTCAGACCGGCGGCCATGGCGGCAGTGTCGTACTGGTTGCTCTTGCAACCCAAAGTTATGAAGGCGTATGTGCGGGGCAGATTCCCACCGGATGTATCTCTGGAATTCATTGGGCTAATGTACTTGATGTGGAAAAAAGGTCAATCATCGTCCCCGATTAAAGCCACTTCTTATGCCTGAAGTAAAAGTAAGGGACAGCCCCTGATGCCAGTATCAGAACAATAGCAAGCGGATATCCCAGGCCCCACTTCAATTCCGGCATATTGATAAAATTCATTCCATAGATGCTGGCGACCAATGTAGGAGGAAGAAATATGGTGGCTGCAAATGACAGGATCTTCATGATCTTGTTCTGCTCGATGTTGATCCTTCCCATTGTGATACCCATGATAAAACTTGCCTTTTCCGAGAGGAAGGTTGAGTGGGAGATCAGGGAGTCGATGTCCCTGAGGATCTCGCCTAACCGTGGCTCATGATCTTCAGGCATTTTCCCGCTCCGCAATAAAAATCCAAGGACACGCTGCTTGTCCATCAGACTCAGGCGGGCCCTGCTGTTCATGTCCTCTATATCTGACACACCGGTCACCACGGCCTCCATGTCCCTCCCATCCCTGCCGTAAACCTCCCTGCCGGACATGTCCTGTTCACCGTACAGCCCTTCGAGAATATCGGCTATACGGTCCACCTGAATCTCGAAGAGCCCCAGCACAATGGACAACGCGTCATGGATAAAATCAGCCCGTTGGCCGAAACGCTGCAGGAAATCGCCAAACGCCGGCAGTTTATCCTCGCGAAGCGTAAACAGCCGCTCATTAGCCAGTATGAAACCAACATTCACATTCCTGGGACCATCGGGGAATTCATGGAGAAAGTAGGATCGCAGGTGCAGCCCCGTCTCATCCTCATAGAAACGCGAACTGGCCTCGATCTCCACCAACGAAGACAAGCTTGGGATCTCCTGTCCGAAAGCTTCCCTGACCAGGCGTCTCTCCTCATCGTCCGGCTTTATCAGGTCAACCCACAATACGCCGGGATCAATCGGATCCGGGCCAGTGGCTTCGTGACACACCAGACGTCCATCTACCAGGGAATGGGTAGTTAACATGATTCTCTCCCTTCCTGAACAAGCTCATGAAACAGCGATATCTTTGATTGAGCGGCATTAAGGGAAGAGTACCCTTCTCTGCCTAACTCTGCGTAACTTTTCGGATTGGTGCCCAGACTCTGCCTGTCCTGAGCACGTGCAACGCGTTGAAGGGTGAACTCAACATTAAGGATTTTATCCTGATTCCTTTGTACTTTGCACTTTGCCCTTTGTACTGCGGCTCGCAGAGCCGCTGATCCATCCGCCGCCCAGGACAATGTCCCCATCATAAACCACAGCAGCCTGACCAGGAGCCACGCCATGCTGTGGTTCATCGAAGATGGCTTTCATGGACCCGTCTTTTTCGATCCGGACAAGGCATCCTGCAGGAACGTGGCGGTGTCTGATCTGGATCTGGGCCCGGAACCTTCCTGCCGGCGGCTCCCCGGCGATCCAGCGTGCTCCGGCAACCGTGAGCTCCTGTGAAGATGACTCGTGCCTCGGTCCCAGTACAATGGTATTATTTTCGGGATCGATCCTCACCACATACAGAGGTTCCCTGTTGGCAATGCCGAAACCCTTCCTCTGTCCAACCGTATAAAAACATACTCCGTCGTGGGTACCCAGAGAGTTACCCTCCGTGTCGATCACCGGGCCCGTACTGATCTGTGCCTGTCCTGCGTCCTTGATAAAATCCTTCAACCCTCCGGGAGGAATGAAGCAGATCTCCTGGCTGTCAGGTTTTTCATGAACCTTTAATCCCAGAGCGTCAGCTTTTTTTCTGACCTCACTCTTGGTCAACTGACCCAGAGGAAGGAGGAGTTGACTGAGAACTTCCTGATCAACAGGAAAAAGGAAATAGGACTGATCCTTGGTCGAATCCCTTCCTCGAGCAAGTTTATATGAATCGCCACCTACTATTCTTGCATAATGTCCGGTGGCCAGCTTCTGCGCACCGACAGCCCTGGCCTTGGTGAGAAGATACCGGAATTTCAGGTGTTCATTGCACAGGATACAGGGGTTGGGAGTCCGGCCAGCCAGGTAGGTACGGGTGAAGGGCTCAACCACCTCTTTGAAAAACTCCTTTCGAAGATCCATGCTGTAGTGGTTAATCCCCAGGACCGAACAAACCGCTCGCGCGTCAACAAGATCCCGGGTTCCACAGCATCCACTCTCCGCACCGTTGGC
>QIEJ01000172.1 GCA_003228585.1 Pseudomonadota bacterium | reverse complement strand
TTGTCACTTAAAGAATTCGACCCGAAAGTCTACCAGGCCATACGGGGTGAGACACAGAGAGAAGAGTACCAGCTGGAACTCATCGCGTCGGAGAACCTGGTCAGCGAGAACGTCCTCGAGGCCCAGGGAAGCGTTCTGACCAACAAATACGCCGAGGGGTACCCGGGCAAACGGTATTACGGCGGTTGTGAGTATGTGGACATTTGTGAGAAACTGGCCATAGAAAGGGCTAAAGAGCTCTTTAACGCCGATTACGTCAACGTTCAGCCGCATTCGGGATCCCAGGCCAATATGGCAGTCTATTTTGCGGTCCTTGAACCGGGCGACACCATAATGGGAATGAACCTTTCCCACGGCGGACACCTCACACACGGCAGCCCTGTGAACTTTTCGGGTTTTCTCTACAACGTTGTGTCCTACGGTGTCAGAGAGGATGACCAGCGCATCGATTTTGATCAGGTGCGGGAACTGGCGTTGGAGCACCGGCCTAAACTTGTCATGGCAGGGGGCTCTGCCTATCCCAGGATCATCGATTTTCCACGTTTCAGGGAGATTTGCGACGAGGTGGGTGCAGTGTTTGTGGTTGATATGGCCCATTTCGCGGGGCTGGTTGTAGCAGGGGAGCATCCGAGTCCGGTACCATACGCAGATATTGTCACGACGACGACCCATAAGACCCTGAGAGGACCCAGGGGCGGGATGATCCTTGCGAGGGAGAGTTTCGCGAAGAAACTGGGAAGCCGTGTTTTTCCCGGTTCCCAGGGTGGACCTCTCATGCACGTTATTGCCGCCAAGGCGGTAGCCTTCATGGAGGCCCTGTCGCCCGGGTTTAAAGAGTATCAGAAGCAGATCATTCTGAACGCCAAAGCCATGGCTCAGGAACTCTCTGCGCGTGGTTACAACCTGGTTTCAGGCGGTACCGACACCCATCTGATGCTGCTCGATCTCCGGGACAGGGAGTACACCGGCAAGGATGGAGAGGAAGCACTGGACAGGGCCGGAATTACGGTGAACAAGAATACCGTGCCCTTTGAAACCCGCAGCCCCTTCATCACAAGTGGTATCCGTATCGGCACACCGGCCATCACCACCAGGGGAATGAAGGAAAGTGAGATGGTTATAATAGCCGGATGGATAGATGAAGTCCTTCAAGGGCAGGATGATGAGCGGGTATTGAGCGGTATCAAGGCCCAGGTCAAGGAGCTGTGCATGAGATTCCCGGTTTATTCCCGGATGCTCGAGGACTGATCAGGGTTGTGGCCGAAACGATCAGATCAAGGCCGTCCTGGGACGAATATTTCATGCAGATCGTCCACCTTGTGGCCAGCCGCTCCACATGTCTGAGGCGCCAGGTGGGTGCGGCTTTCGTCAAAGACAAGAATATCCTGGCCACAGGCTACAATGGAGCACCGTCGGGGATACCGCACTGTTCAGAAGTCGGTTGCCTGAGAGATGAATTGGGTATTCCGTCCGGTGAAAGGCATGAGATCTGCCGCGGGCTGCATGCCGAGCAGAACGGTATCATCCAGGCCGCGAGACACGGTATTGATCTTTCAGGCTCAACTGTTTATACGACTGACAGCCCCTGTATCATCTGCGCGAAGATGTTAATCAACGTCAGGGTTGTGAGGATCGTTTGCGGGCAGGGATATCCAGACAAGCTGTCCGCCGATATGCTGGCCCAGTCCGGGCTCGAACTGGAGTACCTCAGGGGAGAAAAACAGTGAAATGCCCATTCTGTGGTGATTTCGATAATAAAGTGGTGGATTCCCGCATGAGTGGTGACAGCGATGTCATCAGAAGAAGGCGGGAGTGTCTGGACTGCGGCCGGCGTTTTACAACCTACGAAAGAGTCGAGGACATCCTTCCCATGGTTATCAAGAAGGATGGGCGCCGTGAGCCTTTCGACAGAAACAAGATCCTTTCAGGGATACAGACAGCCTGCCAGAAAAGGCCAGTCAGTGTCGAGATCCTGGAGGAAATAGTCGGCAGGATCGAAAAAACAGTTCAGGACAAGGGTGACAAGGAAATAAAGAGCAGCACAATCGGGGAAACTGTGATGAAGGAGCTGCACGAACTCGATGAAGTGGCATACGTACGGTTCGCCTCGGTTTACAGATCTTTCAGGGATCTTAATGAGTTTATGGATGAGTTGAAAGAACTTCTGGACGAAGAGGAAACCCGTCGCAGAAACGGGGAGAAGAAGGAAAAGTGAGGTCATTAAATTGAAAGGTAAATTCACAGGTGGCGTTCACCCCAACGACAGTAAAGACACACGGGAATCCCCTATCCAGAACCTGCCCCTTCCGGATGAGCTGAAGATCAGCCTTCTGCAGCACATCGGGGCTCCAGCCACACCTGCGGTCTCGCCCGGTGACAGGGTACTTAAATATCAGGCCATCGCCGAGCCGTCAGGGTACGTTTCATCCTCTCTCCACGCGCCTGTGTCCGGTACAGTAAAAGCTGTTGAGCCGTCACCGCACCCGTCAGGCCGCCTTATACCGGCCATCATCATCGAACCAGACGGCCGGGACGAGGAACTCGACCTGTCGTCGTCGGCCGATCCCGACCTCAAGAAGGGACCAGAGGCCTGGAAAAAGATGGTTGGGGATGCAGGGGTTGTCGGTATGGGGGGGGCGGCGTTCCCCACACATGTCAAGCTCAATCCGCCTGGGGACAAACCCATAGACCTTCTTGTTGCCAACGGAGTGGAGTGTGAGCCGTTCCTTACGGCAGACCATCGCCTCATGCTGGAGGAGCCGGAGTCCCTCATGGGCGGTTTGCATCTGGCCATGGAAATGGTCGGAGCAAAAAGGGCTGTCATCGGTATTGAGGCCAACAAGCCGGACGCTGTGGAAAAGATCCGTTCCATGGACCTGCCTGCCGGCTTCGAGGTCGAGGTCCTTCCCGTAATGTACCCACAGGGAGCTGAGAAGCAGCTTATCTACGCCCTGACCGGCAGAGAAGTGCCCACCGGCGGCCTGCCGATGGACGTTGGTGTTGTCGTCCAGAACGTAGGCACCCTTGCGGCCATTTTTGAAGCCGTTACGAAGGGGCGTCCCCTGGTCGAGCGGGTTATGACCCTTGGTGGAACGATGCCAAAAGGACCAGGAAATTACAGGGTCGCGATAGGCACCCTCCTGTCCCACATTGTGGAGAACACAGGAGGTCTCGAGGGTCCGGCAGCAAAAATCATTAACGGGGGACCCATGATGGGGCAGGCTCTTGCCGGATTCGACAGCACGATGACCAAGGGAACAAGCGGCCTGCTCGTGTTCGGTCCGGGCGAATCAAGGGTTCTTAAGCCGCGCCCGTGCGTGCGCTGCGGTACCTGCGTCAGATCCTGTCCGGTATCGCTTATGCCCCACACGTTGGGGAGTCTGGTGGAGTGGGATCAATTTGATCTTCTTGAAGAATTTCATGTGGGCGACTGTATCGAGTGCGGTTGCTGCACCTACATCTGTCCTGCCGATCGGAACCTTGTTCAGTGGATCCGGCAGGGCAAGGCGGAACTCATAACCAGGAGCAAATAATTGTGACGAATACAGTTCTCTCCCCGGCCCCTCATCTCAGGACCACGAAAACCATTGAAACGGCCATGTACAGTGTTATTCTGGCTCTGCTGCCCGGAGCTGCAGTCGGGATGTACTTCTTCGGTTTGAATGCCATCCGTGTCATAGCCCTGAGTATTGTCCTGTGTGTAGCTTTTGAAGCTCTTGCTCTGCGTATCAGGGGCAGAGGGATGGAGCCACTGAAGGACGGCAGTGCGGTTCTCACCGGATTGCTCCTGGCCATGAACCTTCCATCCAACTCGCCGGCGTGGTTGATCCTGATCGGCTGTGTGGTGGCGATCCTCATGACCAAACATGTTTATGGCGGGCTGGGCTACAATTCCTTCAACCCTGCGCTGGTGGCCAGGGTCTTTCTTCTCATCAGTTTCCCCGTGGTAATGACAAGCTGGCCGGAACCGAAGTCCTTTACACTCTCTCTGGATACTGTCACTAAGGCCACACCCCTGGGTGACATGAAGATGAGCCTGCTTCTCAACGGGAACCTGGGGGACATAGCCAACATGAGTCTCATGGACCCGTTCATCGGCCGGTTGGGCGGCAGCCTGGGCGAGATCTCGGCCCTGGCGTTGCTGGCCGGGGGGATTTTCCTGATTGCCAGGGGGATTATCACCTGGCACATCCCGGTCACCTATATTACCACCGTCTTCGTCATGACATGGATCTATTGGCTGCTGGACCCTGTGAAATACGCCTCCCCGGTGTTTCACATGGTAACGGGAGGCCTGATGCTGGGAGCCATCTTCATGGCCACGGATTACGTGACCAGTCCCATCACACCCAAGGGAATGATCGTGTTCGGTGTCGGCTGCGGAGCCATCACGGTTTTCATCAGGCTTTTCGGCGGCTACCCGGAGGGTGTGTCTTTCGCCATTCTTTTGATGAATGCGGCAACTCCCCTCATTGACCGATACACACAGCCCCGGGTGTTCGGATATCCCACCAGGAAGGAGGCGAAAGCATGAAGGGCGGAATGGCTCGGCTGATTCTGGTTCTCGGTGCCATCTGTTTCGCCTCCGGTTTCGGTCTGGCCATGGTCTATGAGATCACCAAGGAACCCATTGCCTACCAGAAAAAACTTGAGGTCATCAGGTCCCTGGCGGCGGTGCTGCCCGGTTTGGAGATCGACCCCGACAGTCAGTACAGGGACCTGGCGGGAAAGGACGGCGATACGGTCCGTGTCTTCAGATCAGAGGATGGCGATGGTGTCGTTGGTGTGGCCTTCCAGGTCATAGCTCCAGACGGTTACAGCGGGAACATCTACATCATGATGGGTGTTCTGCCCGATGGTACGCTGGGGGGAATCGAGATCCTGAGCCACGCGGAAACACCGGGTCTCGGGGCGCCCATCACCGAGGAGAGATGGAAGGGGATCTTCAAGGGCCGGTCTCTGGAGAACACCGATTTAAGGGTGAAAAAGGACGGCGGCGACATCGACCAGATGACGGGTGCCACCATCTCTCCCAGAGCGGTTACAGGGGCTGTGAAGAAGGGGCTTGAATGGTTCAGGGATAACAGGGACAATATCCTGTCTGCGGAGGAGGCATCATCATGAGCGGATACGGCGTCGAATTTACAAAAGGGTTATGGTCGGAAAACCCGGTCTTCCGTATGGTCCTGGGGCTTTGCCCCGCACTGGCTGTGACAAATACAGTCGTCAACAGCATCGCGATGGGCCTTGCGACCATGTTCGTGCTCCTGTGCTCCAATACGGTGGTCTCGACACTGCGCAACTTCATTCCCGACAAAGTCCGCATTCCGTCCTTCATCATAATTATCGCGTCCTTTGTTACCATTGTCGATCTGACCATGGCAGCGTGGGCCCATCCGATACACAAGACCCTCGGCCTGTTCGTCCCTCTCATTGTTGTCAACTGCCTCATCCTTGGCCGGTCAGAGGCCTTTGCGTCCCGCCATCCTGTTTTACGCTCAGTTGTTGACGGTCTCGGGATGGGGGTAGGGTTTACCATTGCTTTGATAACTATCGGAGCTGTCAGGGAGATTCTGGGAAGCGGCACGTTTCTCGGGTATTCCGTCCTGGGTGCAGGGTATACCGACATGCTCGTTATGATCCTTCCTCCGGGCGCCTTTCTGGCCATGGGTGCTCTTCTGGGAATGTTCAACGCCGTTGACCACCGCCGATAGCCAGTGTTCCTGTGCCTGAATAGCTGTTGCACCGGTGATACAGGGTGTTGCAGATAGTACACACTTTTTTTCAACAATCCCTCCGGAACCGTGTTTCCCCACTGCTCTTCTTAAGTTGTAACCTGTTGTAAATAAAAGTAAATAGTCGCAATATCCAATATGCTTACTTTTGGCACGGTAGTTGCCTTACCAAACGTTGGTATGGGACGTTTTATCGAACAGAAAACACTCAAGGGATCCATGGAGTTTGCCGGCACAGCTCTTCACACCGGAGACGAGACGTCCGTCCGCATACTGCCAGGGGATCACGATACAGGATACTGTTTCCAGCGGATCGACATTCCCGGTGCTCCCCAGGTTGAGGCCAACGTCAACAATATCAGCGACACACTGTTGGCAACCAGTTTAGGTCTTAACGGCGCCTCCGTGAAGACCGTCGAACACCTTCTTTCCGCCCTTGCCGGGTCTGGAGTGGACAATGCTGTCATCGAGGTAAACGGGGATGAGATCCCCATTATGGATGGCAGTGCGGCACCCTTTGTCCGTGGGATCGAGATGACAGGATTGGTGGAGCAGGGTGTGGCCAAGAGAATGCTCAGGATCAAAAAGATCATCAAGGCGGGTGACGATTCCGCTAACGCGATTCTGGCTCCCTCCGGGAAATTCCAGGTTTCATTCACCATTGACTTTGATCACCCCGTCATCGGCAGGCAGCACCTTGATTTCCCATACTCTCCGGATGCCTACCGGCAGGAGATAGCATACGCCAGGACCTTCTGCATGATCAGGGATGTCGAGATGATGCATCAGAACGGGTTGGCCCTTGGCGGCTCCCTTGAGAATGCGGTGGTTGTAGGGGATAGCTGCGTGATCAATCCTGAGGGTCTCCGGTCACCGGATGAATTCGTCAGACACAAGATTCTTGACACAATAGGAGATCTGTCACTGCTTGGGATCCCCATTCTGGGCTCCTATTCCGGCCACAAGGCCGGTCACGCTGTCAACCGGCTCCTCATGCAGGAGGTTCTCAGTCACCCGGACCATTGGGAGCTGGTCTGTATGGAAGAGGTCGCACCCGAACAGATTGCCTTCCATCCCATTGCCGAGGACGAGTTCTCTCTGACAGACGCTACTCTATAAAAATGCTCCGAAATTGGAGCCTTCACTAAAGCGGGTCTTTTATGGCCCGCTTTTGTTGTTAAAAGCTTTTAACACAGAGTTCACAGGGACGACCTCTCTCAGGTCGAGTCACAGAGGACCGAGGTGAGGGGGAAAATTCAAAGAAAAGGAGCGTTATAAAAAGGGGTTTCCCGGGTTAAGCGCTCGGTTTCGCAGAAAACCAGCTTCACTTCGCGCTTAACCCCGGGAAACCCCTTTTGCTCTTCATCCGAAGAGTTCCTCTTTGCCTGTCCTGAGCAAGCGGAGCGCGTCGAAGGGCTCCGAACGTCTCTGTACGAATAGTTGTGGGCAGTTGCTATGGCAACGGTGTCATTGCGAGGACCCTGAGCTTGTCGAAGGATACGTGGCAATCCCAGTTGGTCGAGGTCACTTGTTAAGGCAAGGCGTTTTTCTATTACAATCCGGGGAGGACCTTTCTGACAGGATCAACAGGATTTGCAGGATTTTACCCCCTCTCCCCCCTTGGCAGGCCGAAGCTTTACGCGAAGGCTGCTGGCGGGAGAGAGTCGAGGGGGAGAGGGTCGGGGTGAGGGGGAGCCTTTTAACGGAAAATCTGAACTATTTCATGAAATCGAAGATAGTTTTTCGAGCTTCTCTGCGATCCACAGTTTGATCAGGGCCTGTCTCGGAATTCGCAGGCGTCTGGATTCCTTGTCGAGTGATTCGACCATCCAGATGGGGAAGTCAACATTGACCCGTTTGGGTTCTTCCCGCACTCTCCTGGCTCTGGACAGATCGAGCAGCTCAGTGACATCTTCCCCTTCATCGAATTTCCTGTCGAAATCTTCAGCTTTCATATATCTCTTTCTCCTCCTGGCGCGAGCGCCGCGCCGATATGATCCGGATCGTCTCTCCCCGGTGGGTAATGACTGCGGACCAGTGGGTCTGCCCGATTTTCGCGATCACCAGATACCTGGGTTCGTCCTCTGTCCGAGCTGGTATTTCGATAAGATCCACATCGTCCCACAGCCTTTTTGTCTCTTCGAAATCGATTCCGTGTTTGCGAAGGTTGTCATGGCTTTTCTGTGGATCGTATTCAAATTTCATACATAAAATATATACACAAGGTATAAATATGTCAATTTTCTCGTTTTTACCTTGCACTACTATCCCGTACCAAAGGGCGCTGGCGCCTGTGCTCGTCCTGAGTTTAGAAGAGCGAAAATGGAAATCCGTACCCGAGCCTGTCGAGGGAGAGAGGATAAGAGGTGAGGGTGAAAATTCAAAGAAAAGGAGCGTTATAAAAAGGGTTTCCCGGGCTTAACCGCTCGGTTTCGTCACGCCGTTGGCGGGATTTAACCCGGAAAACTCCTTTTGCTCCTCACTCGAAGGGTTCCTCTTTGCCTGTCCTGAGCAAGCGGAGCGCGTCGAAGGGCTCCGAACGGCTCTTTACGTTTTGGGTCTTGGATCTTGGATTCAGATCTGGAATCTGAAACCTGGAATCACGGTTGTAAACACTGCTTGCATTGTATACTATGTATTACATAGTGTGCAGGAGGTGCGTTATGAGTAAAGCCGTTTCGATCAGGCTGCCTGATGACATTGCCGAGCAGCTCGACAGTATTGCAAAGGATGCGGAAAGACCACGCTCCTTCATCATTCAGAAAGCCATTGAATCCTATCTGGAGGAGTACGCTGACCTTCAGGTGGCCCTGGACAGGATGAGGGACAGGAGTGACGCGATTATTTCAGGTGACGAACTGAGGAAGTCTCTTGACCTATAGGGTCGTCTACAAGGTTTCGGTCGCGAAAGATCTAAGGAAAATGCCCAAAGGTGATAGTGTCCGCATCCTGGATCAGATAGAGAATGAGCTTGCCCAATCACCTCGATCCCACCCCGCCTTGAAAGGGCCTTACGCCGGGCTTCGCCGATTCAGAATCGGGGATTACAGGGTCGTTTACGCAATACTGGATGATGAAGTTCTGGTCCTCAGGATCGGTCATCGTAAAGGTGTCTATAAATAAACGCAGAGATCGCGGAGAAATACGCTTGTCATTGCGAGGAGTCATCACGCCTGTGGCGTGATAGGCGGGACGACGCGGCAATCCCGAGGAAAGCATTAACCACAGAGATCACGGAGGGCACAGAGAAAAACTTAGCTTTTGGAGGAACCCGCGATTTTTGAAAAGCGTTGAGTTTTCCACGCAGAGAGCACAGAGAAAATCTGAACCCTCCTCCTCGCGTGGCTGGGTGTAATGACTCTTTCACCCAAAGGCTAAGATAGGCTTCTTTCGTCATTAACC
>QIEJ01000258.1 GCA_003228585.1 Pseudomonadota bacterium | reverse complement strand
CCCTTCAGATAGCGCATGTGGCCCTCGTACAGGTATTCAAGGGTCTGGGCGGCAACCTCTTCCGGATCCACATGGATCCTCGCTTCCCCCGTCTCAATGGCCGCTCTGGCCGCGGCGGCTGCAACCTGCGGCGAAACCTTGAAATTCATCGTTGGGGGAATTATGTAGTCAGGCCGCAGGTCCTTCTCACTGATGAAGTTGGCAATGGCCTCGGCAACGGCGATCTTCATCTCATCGTTGATGTTCCTCGCTCTCACGTCCAGGGCTCCCCTGAAGATACCCGGGAAAACCTGGCTGTTGTTCACCTGATTGGGGAAATCGGACCGCCCCGTCACCACCACGGCCGCGCCCGCTGCCCGGGCCTCATCGGGCATGATCTCCGGAATGGGGTTGGCCATAGCAAAGACAATGGGATCCTTTGCCATACTCTTGACCATCTCCTTACTGACAATGCCCGGTGCCGACAACCCGATGAAGACATCCGTTCCCTCCATGGCCCTGGCAAGATCACCCTTGACCCGTTCCTTGTTCGTGACCTCGGCCATCTTCCTCTGGGCCCAGTTCATCTGCCCCTTCCGGCCTTTGTAAAGGGTCCCATAGATGTCACAGAGGATGATGTCCCCTGCACCGACCTGGCTGAGGAGCTTGGTGACGGCGATCCCCGCTGCCCCCGCGCCACAGATGACGACCCTTGCCTCCGACATCTGTTTACCCGTGATCTTCAGGGCGTTGATAAGGCCGGCCAGGACCACCACTGCTGTGCCGTGCTGATCATCGTGAAAGACGGGGATGTCCATCTCCTTCTTGAGCCTTTCCTCTATCTCGAAGCATCTGGGCGCCGAGATATCCTCCAGGTTCACTCCACCGAAGGTCGGCGAAATGGCCTTGACCAGTTCCACGATCTCATCCACATCCTGGGTTCCGACGCAAATAGGGAATGCCTCAACCCCGGCGAATGTTTTGAAAAGGACAGCCTTCCCCTCCATTACCGGCATGGCCGCACGAGGACCGATATTGCCAAGACCCAGCACCGCGCTGCCGTCCGAAACGATGGCGACAAGGTTGCTCTTGCAGGTCAGGTCATAAACCAGTCCCGGGTCCCTGGCGAGAATAACGCTCGCCTCGGCCGCTTTCGGCGGCAGGTAGACCTGGTTGAGGATGAACTCGTCCTTGATGGGAACCTTGACTTTGACCTCCAGTACCCCCTGATAACGGTGGTGGAGATCGATGGACTCCTCATTGAGGCTCATATTTTTCTTACGGGGAGGAGGTTGGGGCAGGATAGTGTATTCGTTCTCATAGACGATCCGGCGGGTTTTCTTCTCGATCTGTTCAGGAGCGACGCTCACACGGGCATCGCCGGATTCAATGGCGGTCTGCGCGACGACCCTGGCTACCTTGGCCGCCATCTGGAAATCGAATAATGGAGGTACGATATATGAGGGGTTCAGCTTGTTCTCCCGGACCATTCCAGCCACCACCTCGGCAGCAGCCAGAAACATTTTCTCCGTAATGCGGACACCACGCACGTCAAGCATGCCCCTGAAGATTCCCGGTGCTACGTAAGCGGAGTTGATCTCATTGGGAAAGTCCGACCTGCCCGATCCGACCACCGCCGCGCCCGCCTTGAGGGCCTCGTCGGGCATGATCTCCGGAACAGGGTTTGCCATGGCAAAGACGATGGCCCCCTTGGCCATGCCCTTGACCATTTCGATGGTAACGGTGCCGGGCGCCGAAAGACCGATAAAGACGTCAGAGCCCTGCATCATCTCCTCGAGAGACCCTTTCCTGCGGGCAAGGTTTGTCTTTATGGCGATCTCGGCTTTGGCCCAATTGGTAGGGTCTACCCTGTACCGGTAGATGGAACCGAACCGGTCGCACAGAACGATGTGCTTTGCCCCGGCGGCGAGGAGAAGCTTGGCGGTTGCGATGCCGGCCGCTCCCGCCCCGTTAATGACGATCTTGATCTTGTTCAGTTTCTTGTCGACAACCTTTAACGCATTGATCAGGGCCGCATACACAGCAATGGCGCCACCGTGCTGGTCGTTGTGAAATACCGGGATACGGGTCGCTTTCTTGAGGTTTCGTTCAAGAGTAAAACATTTGGGGGCTGCGATATCCTCGAGGACAATGCCGCCGAAGTTGGTGGCGAGCCTTAACCCGATCTCCACGATCTCATCACAATCCTGGGTGGCCAGGGAGATGGGGAAAGCATCGACGCCTGCAAAGGTCTTGAAAAAGACAGCCCTGCCTTCGAGCATGGCAAGTGCTGACTCAGGACCAGCGCTCCCGATGCCGTAGACAGCCGAGCCGTCGCTGATGACAGCAACGGTGTTCCCTCTGCATGTGAGATCGAAGGATCTGATGGGTGTCTTTTCAATCTCGAGGCAGGGCGCAGCGACACCCGGTGTATATAAAAGGCTCAGGGCGGAGGAATCCTTGAGGGGGATCTTGCTGTCGACTCCTATGAGACCCTGGTTTTTGAGCCTGAGATCCAGGCCGATGTTGTCATCACCTTCAAAGCTTTTCCGAGTGCCGGTTTGACGCTTGTTCTCGGACATCTGTTTACCCTCTCTATCATGGCCAGAGAATATATTGAGCGGTTTTCAACTCCGACGGCCACACAACCTCAAGGGAACCGTCGATCATCTGCAGGACGTAGGTCGGGGGCATGTTCTGATTCTGATATTCATCATCGCTGTTGAAACGGACATTCCCAAAGGCCGTTCTCATGTTGGTCGTCGCAAGGGCCTCCCTGATGTCCTCAGGGCCAAGGGTCGGTGACCTCCTCAGAGCGTCTGCCAGAACGTAAATTGCAGCATAGGCCTGTGCGCCATGGTAATCCGGTTCCGAGCCGAACCGTTTAACATATTTATTGTAATACCTTCCCGCTCCAGAATAGGGAAGCTTTGGCGACCAGATGGACATGACAAAAAGGCGATCACCGTAATCACCGAACACATCGGAAAAACGGGACTGCGTCTGTGAAGGCAAGCCACTGATAAACACTTTCAAGTCTGGATCATTTTCCCTTAAATAATCGATTATCAGAGGCGCATCCTGAGCGTAGGACATGAGAAAGACCGCATCGGGTCCAAACTTCCCGATCTGATCCAGGAGTGGAAGGAAATTGCGAGTGCCGAATTCGTAGACGAACCGGTTAACCTTCCATCCGTGTTCATCCCCCGCCAAGGACAGTACCGAAGCTATTTCCCTGGCGAAATCTGACTGCTCGAAAATGACTGCCAGGCGTTCAGGTCTGACGACCTGTTCAAGAAACCCGATAACACCGGTCGGATATGCATGAAGGGACGGGTTGATCCGGAAGGTAAACAAATACCCTCGCTGCGTGATGGATTCGTCCGCGCCTGACACAGCCAGAAAGGGAATACCCTTCCTCTCGCAGAGGGCTGCAATGGTACTTGTCTCAACCGAACCTGAGGTTCCTACAATCATCGGGTATCGTTTGACGTTGATAAAGTGGTTGACAATGGACCGGGCAACGCCGGGATCACCACGCGTATTCCTTATATCCAGCTGAAGTGTCTCACCGTTTATCCCACCGGCGGCATTTATCTCATCGACGGCCAGAAGATACGAGTTCCTTTCCATTCTGCCTGTCATCGCATTGGCTCCCGACAGGGTTGCAGGGATCCCGATGACAATGTCCTCCGCCAGAGAAAGGCTCGGCCATGCTCCAACAAGAACCGACATGACCAGACTTATGCGGATCACTCCCGGAATTCGAATTCTCACCCTCTCACCTCTTACTGGCCATGGATGCAGCCAGCCTGATCGCCTCCATCAGGCTTCCTGGATCCGCCAGCCCTTTCCCTGCTATATCGAAAGCGGTACCGTGATCAACCGATGTCCTGATAATGGGCAGACCCAGGGTGACATTAACTCCTGACTCAAAAGCCAGCAACTTCAGCGGGATATGCCCCTGGTCATGGTACATGGCCACCACCGCATCAAAAAGTCCTCTATGCATCTTGAGGAAAACGATATCCGGTGGAACGGGACCAGTGACATCGATTCCCATCCCGACAGCTGTCCTTACAGCCGGAGAAATTGCCGTTGATTCCTCATCTCCGAAGATCCCGCCCTCACCAGCGTGGGGATTCAACCCGGCCACGGCAATACGGGGTTTTTCTATCCCCATCCGGATCAGCGCCTCGTTGCCCAGTTGAAGGACACGCATGATCCTTTCCTGTGTTATTGTCTCAGGCACCAGGGCCAGGGATATGTGGCTCGTCACGTGGAGAGCCCTCATACTGTCGGCCACCAGCATCATGACGTAGTCCTCGGCACCCGTCAGTTCAGCGAGTATCTCAGTGTGACCCGGGTAAAGCCGACCGGCAAGGTGGAGGGACTCCTTGTTGAGAGGAGCGGTGACGATACCGGCAACCTTCCCATCCAGCGCCAGGGAAATACCCTGGACAAGGCACTGATAGGCGCACTCTCCCGCCTCCACACTCAGCTTTCCGAAAGGCAGATCAGTCGAAAGATCGTAGCTCTCCAGAACAGGCACCTCGCCTGCGGCATCAGGCAGGGATTGAACATTTTCCACCTTTCGGAATTTTATTGTACTTCCGGTTTTTCGAGCACCTACCGCGAGCCTTCCAAGGTTGCCAATCACAACACAGTGTCGCCGGAGATTCTCATCCTCCATGGCGAGGGCTATTACCTCCGGTCCCACACCGGCCGGATCACCCATTGTTATGGCCAATGGTGCACTCATGCGAGCTCTCTCTGGACCGGATTGGTCAGCACACCGATCCCCTCGATGGCTATGGAAACCTCATCACCGGGATTGAGCTGCCCGACACCCGCAGGTGTTCCTGTAGCGATGACATCTCCGGGTTCGAGGGTCATGAAAGTACTGACATAGGAGACAAGGAAGTAGGGATCGAACATCATGGTTGACGTATTGGCTTCCTGCCGAAGATCTGAATTCACCACTGTCGTTATCTGCAATGAAGATGGATCCAGGTCGGTCTCGATCCACGGACCCAGGGGACAGAAGGTGTCAAAGCTCTTGGCACGGGTAAACTGGACGTCCCTGCTCTGCAGATCTCTGGCCGTTACATCATTCAGGATCGCATAACCCAGGACGACCTCCTTCACATCTTCCCTGACTACCCTTCTGCATCGTGACCCGATCACGACAGCCAGTTCACCCTCAAAATCCACACGATGGGACACCTCCGGCAGGACTATCGCTTCACCTGCCCCGATTATGGAGCTTGGCGCCTTGAGAAAAAGAAGAGGCTCGTCCGGGGTTTTGTGCCCCATCTCCTCTATGTGTCCAATGTAGTTGAAACCAACGGCCACGACCTTGCTCGGCACTACCGGCGCACAGAGCTCAACGTCTGAGATCGGATGTCTGGCGTTGCCGGGTTTTATTCCCTTAAAGGGTGGTTCCATCAGATCCCGAACTAACTCCCCCTCCACAATACCCCAGCGGATATGGGGTGTGTAATCCGGGTCGGGGCAGAATTTCTCCCGTGATACTCCCTTATAGGGGTGGGGTAATATGTATCTGGCGATGCGCATTGTTCAATTCTTTGAGTTTCATGTTTCAGGTTCCAGGGATTCCATCCAAAATCCAAGATCCAAAATCCAAAAACAAGCGGTTGTCATTGCGAGGATCCTGAGCTTGTCGAAGGGGACGCGGCAATCTCAGGGGGCAATTCAGCGACCACGGCAGTCTCACCCGGCTGAGATCGCTTCGTCCCGTTGGTCCTCGCGATGACAATCGCTTTCCCCAATTACCTCGATACTTCGATACCTACTCCAGGGCCGCAATTGCCGCCTCGATGCGGTCCAGACCTTCAATGATGTTCTCCATGGACGAAGCGTAGGATAATCTCGCGAATTCATCGGCCCCGAATGCAATACCTGGAACAATAGCAACCTTGGCCTCATCTAGCAGATAGTCGGCAAAACCGTTGGAATTTTCAATCTTCTTCCCACTGAACGATCTCTCATAAAGGCCCGAGAAGTTGGGAAATACGTAAAAAGCGCCGATGGGGGTAAAACAGGATACACCGTGCATGGAGTTGAGCCTGTCGACAATGTAGAGACGCCTCTTGTCAAACTGTTCGAGCATCATGGTAATAAAATCCTGAGGACCGTCGAGGGCCTCCACGACTGCGGGCATGACAAAAGAGACGGGATTGGATGTGCTCTGGCTCTGGATCTTTGTCATGGCTGACGTGAGAGCCTCCGACGCGGCCGAATAACCGATCCTCCATCCCGTCATAGAGTAGGCCTTGGAAAGCCCGTTTACGAGAATGGTCCGCTCCTGCATCCCGGGCAGCTGAGCAATGCTGGTGAATTCAAAATCATCATAGATAAGCATCTCGTAGATATCATCGGAAATAACGATAAGATCCCTGTTTATCACGAAATCGGCTATCTTCTCGAGCTGCTTCCTGGTATATCCGGCTCCTGTCGGATTGGAGGGGCTGTTGATGACAAGAGCTCGTGTCCTGTCGGTGGTCGCCTTCTCCAGATCATCCACCGTAACACGGAAGCCGTTTTCCTCCGTGGTCTGGACGATCACCGGTTCCGCGCTGGCGAGGATTACCTGGTCGGGATACGAGACCCAGTAAGGTGCCGGAATGATGACCTCGTCGCCCTCCTGGAAGAGAGCCTGGGCCACGTTGTAAAGCGTATGTTTGGCACCGCATGAAATGATAATGTTGCCGCGCCCGTACTCCAGCCCCTGATCTCTTTTCAGCTTCCTGATTATGGCGTCCTTGGCCTCGTTGGTACCGGGTACCGGTGTGTATTTCGTCATCCCATCCCTGAGCGCCTTTATGGCAACTTCCTTGATGTTGTCAGGTGTGTCGAAATCCGGTTCGCCAGCGCCGAATCCGACCACATCCAGACCGTCGGCTTTCATCTGCTTTGCTTTGGCCGTTATAGCCAGGGTGGGTGACGGTTTGATTCCTTTTACACGGTTTGCCAGATCCATTGTTAATACTCCCTCGGTTGTTGTGGACAATGTGTCCGAACGCAGCCACTGGAATGGTGACCGGATACCATTCAGACGCTTTTCTTGAGCTTCAAGGCAACACCTGCCGGGACCATGGTGCTGACATCGCCGCCCAGGCTTGATATCTCCTTGACGAAGCTCGAACTGATATAGGAATATTCCTCTCTGCTTATCATGAAGAAGGTCTCAACCCGCGGGTCCAGCCTTTTATTCATCAGGGCCATCTGCGATTCATATTCGAAATCGCTGACTGCTCTCAAACCCCGAATAATAATGTAGGCCGAGTGCCTTCTGGCCTCCTCGACAAGCAGGCCGTGGAACACTCTCACCTTAACGTTGTCACCGTAATCGTCCACGGCTTCGCTGACCATCGCGGATCTTTCTTCAGTGGTAAACATAGGTTTTTTCTTTGTGTCCGCTGCGACGAGCACTACGACCTCATCGAAAATATTGCCGGCCCTCTGGATCAGATCCACATGTCCATTGGTAATAGGGTCAAATGTTCCGGGATATATAGCTACCTTTTTCATCCAGCTCTCCCCCTGGGTCACCTCTCCCCCCCGATCATCTCCAGGAACATGACAGAGGTGTCCCCGTAATTTCTCCTGTCGACAACTGCAAGATTTCCAGGAACCGGGTCGGCTTCGTCCGCCGGGGCATACTCATAAACAATGAGCCCTCTGGAGAGGGATTTAGCACGTTTGGAAAGCGCCAGCAAGGCCTTAATACCCTCCCCGCTCCGATAGGGAGGGTCGGCAAATATCAGTCCTATGTCATCCGGGAGTTCGGCGCTGTTGAGATACGGAACCACAGGGGATTTAACAACCCTGGATCGGTCCTTAAATCCGCAATTGTCGATGTTGTCCCTGAGGAACCGAAGAGCCGTTCGGTCCCTTTCCACGAACACAGTGTGTTCTGCCCCCCTGCTGAGCGCCTCAAGCCCAAGGGCACCTGTCCCGGCGAACAGATCAAGAACGACTGCTCCCTGAACCCTTTGTCCGATGATTGAAAAAATGGCTTCGCGAACCCGGTCCGGTGTTGGACGAACCCTTGTTCCTCGGGGACACTTAAGGGGCCTGCCCCTTGCGGTACCGGTAATTATCCTCAATTTACGCCAAACGGTATGAAGCTGTCACCGGGCTTCAGGGATTGAACATAGTCCGCAAGAAGCCGGGCCGCGTTTTCGATATCTTTCAGGGATATCATCTCCACCGGAGTATGCATGTAGCGATTGGGAACACTCACAACTCCTGTCGCAACACCGCTTCTCGTGAGCTGGATGACATTGGCGTCCGTCCCCGTTGCCCTCGGTGATGGTTCGATCTGCCATGGAATCTTGGCGGATTTTGCCGATTTCACTATCCCCTCGAAAACCTTGGGGTTGATATTGGCGCCGCGGGCAATGACAGGCCCCTTACCAAGAGATATCTCTCCTACCTGCTTCTTGTCAACGTCAGGATGGTCAGACGCAAAGGTGACGTCCACGGCGATCCCCACTTCGGGATCAATACCGTAAGCGCTTGTCCTGGCACCCCTGAGCCCCAGTTCTTCCTGCACAGTTGACACTGAATACAGCGCGGCATTGATCTTCTTTCCGGAGAGGAGACGGATCACTTCCGACACGACAAAACTGCCCATCTTGTCATCAAAACCTCTCCCCACCACCATGTCGCCGGCCAGTTTGCCAAAACCGTCCGTGAAAGTTACAGAATCACCCAGAGAGACAAGTTTCTCAGTTTCCTTACGGCTGCTGACGCCGATATCGATCCACTGACTGTGCCACTCGAGTTTCTGAGAGGCCCGGGCGGACCGATCCGTGAGGTGAATGGGCTTTCTCCCGATAACTCCCGGAACAGGACCGCTGGAACTGTGTATGACGACTCGCCTGGCCGGAACGATGTGGATATCAACACCTCCAATGGGCGCAAAAGAGATGAATCCTTCGTCGGAGATGTATTTGACCATAAAACCGATCTCGTCACAGTGACCGGCCAGCATGACCCTGGGACGCCCCTCCGGGTTCAGGATGGCAATTGCATTGCCGTGAACATCGACTCTCGTCTCGTTGGAAAATGGTGCTGTACGATTAAGCCACGCCTCCTGCACAGGGCCCTCGAAACCCGAAGGACTGGGTGTTTCAATGAGTTTCCGAAGAAAACTAAGCGATTCTTTGCGCATGGGTTCTCCTTG
>QIEJ01000105.1 GCA_003228585.1 Pseudomonadota bacterium | reverse complement strand
TCGCCACTTCGACACTTAACATCGCCTCCTCGCCCATGCTCCCGCAGTTACTGCTTCAGGATCAAAGTCACTGCGAAGGAACGTTCCCGCCCCTTGATTTCAAGCCTCACCTTCTCACCCCACTCGATCGCCTCGAAATACTTACGAAAGCTGTCCAGATCTGAGGTGGTATTCCCTTCAACACTGACAATCAGATCTCCGGGCTCAATCCCGGCCCTGTCCGCCTGGCTCCGCCGTGTGACCCTTGTAATCAGAACACCTCTCTCATACCGGTAACCCAGACGCTCGGCCACATCCTCAGTCAATTCCTCCACCGAGAAACCGAGGGCCGTCCTGAGCCTCATGGGAGATTCCTGAGGACGAGGCGGCAATTCACCAACCTGCACCATAACCGTCAACGGAAGACTATCCCTTATGATCACCACCGGGACCTTTTCATCTATGGGCAGAAGGCTGACGATGCGGTAATAGGTGTCCACATCCCGGATAACCCTGTTGTTGATCCTGACGATAAGATCCCCGCGGCGGATCCCTGCCTTGTGGGCTAGTCCGTCCTCCATCACTTCGCTGACCACTACACCTCTGTTCCCCTCGGCCCCGAGTGCCTCGAGCAGTGCCTGGTTCGCCTTCTGGACATGGATGCCCAGATCGGAACGAATGATCCTGCCCGTTCGAAGGAGTCCATCCAGGATCGTCTGGGCCATATTGGAGGGAACAGCAAACCCGACGCCCTGGTAGCCTCCACTTCGGGTGAAAATGGCCGTGTTGATTCCCACAACCTTTCCATCGAGGTCAACCAGTGGACCGCCGCTGTTTCCAGGATTAATGGCGGCATCGGTCTGGATGAAGTCCTCCAGATCCGCCACCCCCACGTTGGCCCTCCCCTTTGCGCTGACGATCCCGACTGTCACACTCTGTCCAAGGCCAAAGGGATTCCCGATGGCTAAGACCCATTCTCCGATCTCGATAACGTCCGAGTCCCCCATCTCGGCAAATTGGTATTTACTCTCAGGCAGTCTCAGGACGGCGATATCGGTGCGCGGGTCGCTTCCTACCACGCTGGCAACCAGTTCCGTTCTATCCTCCAGGGTAACCTTGATGACATCGGCATCCTGAATAACGTGATTGTTCGTCAGAATGATGCCTTCGCTTCTGACGATCACTCCAGATCCCAGCCCGTACTGCATCAATCTCTCATCGGAAGGGCCCATGAATCGATCCGTGAAATCCCTCCCGAAAAACTCCCTGAAGGGTTCGAGCATCTGCCCGAAACCGCCATCGTCGAAATCGTAGGGTCTCCCCCCCACCTTCCGATAGGTCCTGATGTTGACCACCGACGGTGTGACTTTCTTGCTGATCCTTACAAAGGCCTTGCTCGAGCGTTTGAGCGCCAGGATCTCATCATCGGGTTCTGCGGATTTCACCGGGACAGCCATCCCGGTTACACATAAAGCGGCGAGGACAACCGGCAGAAGAAAACGGATGCTGACCCTTAATTTGGAAACGGAGGGATGATCAGGATATAAAGTCGGAGGCACTGAGCCCTTCCTCCTCCAGATAGGTTCTGAGATTTTTCAGGATCCTTGCCTCAAGCTGGCGGACTCTCTCTCTGGTGATGCCGAGTCTGTCACCGACGACCTGCAGCGTGTGAGGATCGTCGCGCATCCATCTTGATGTAAAGATCTTGCGGTCCCTCTCCGAAAGTCCGGCAACGAACTCCGACAACTTCTCAAGATAGATGCTTTTCGCCTGGGCGTCAGCCACGACCTCTTCGGCATCGGGCTGAGGAGCCGGAAGAGCATCCAGAAGGCTGAACCCTGTATCTTCTCTGCCCATGCTGGCATCAAGGGAGACATCCGGGCCCGTGAGCCTCCTGGTCATCTCGTCCACCTCGGATTCCTTGACATTCAGGGACTTCGCAAGGGCCTTGCTGTCCGGTTCTATGCCCATCCTCCTGAGCCGCTCCCTCTCTTTGCCCATCTGGAAGTAAAGGGTTCTCTGGGCCTGGGTGGTTCCTATCTTCACCATCCTGGTGTTGTTCATAATATACCTGATGATGTAGGCCCGGATCCACCAGGCAGCATACGAGGAAAAACGAACACCCCGGTAGGGATCATACTTCTTGACCGCATGCATAAGCCCCACATTTCCCTCCTGAACGAGATCGATGATCTCCTTCCAGAGCCGCCGGTATTCCATGGCGATCTTGATGACAAGTCTCAGGTTGGACGTGACCAGATTATACGCAGCGTCAACGTCCTCCTTTTCCAGGTACCTGATGGCCAGTTCCTTCTCCTCCGCACGGCTCAGGATGGGGTAATGCTTCACATCCCGATAGAAAGCGGCGATGGGATCGTAAATCGCGGGTTTATCCCTGCTCAGGGATTTCCGGTCGTCTGGTTCTGTGAACAGTTCAGGTTTGTCAGTCTTTGTATCTTCAATGACCTCAACCGGAGTGACTGTCCTGGTCTGTTTTTTTTGCCCGGTTCGACTTTTTTTCTTTCCTGGTTTGTCAGGCATTCATGCCTCCCGCCGCCCTGGCCCCCAGCTGGCCGCATGCTGCTCCGATCTCACCACCCCGGCTTTTTCTGACTGTTGCAAGCAGGCCCGCACTCATAAGAATCTCCTGAAACCTGTTCATCACTCTATCGTCCGGCCGGCTCCAGGCGGCAGAGGTTCGGTTGTAGGCGATGACGTTCACCTTGGCCGGGATTCCCCTGAGCAGCTTAACGATTCGTCTTGCGTCCTCAATCCGGTCGTTGACACCATCGATCAAAACGTACTCGAAGGTTATGCGCTGCCGTGGATGAAGGGGATATCCACGAATGGATTTCATCAGACGCTTCAGGGGGTATTTCCTGTTTACCGGCATAATACGATTCCTGGTCTCATCATCCCCTGCATTAAGAGATATCGCCAGATTGACTCCGAGGTTTTCCCGGCCCAGACGGTCTATCCCCGGCACCCACCCACAAGTGGAGACGGTAATCCTTCTCGGGCTGAAATCAAACCCTCTTGCATCAATTATAACCTCAAGTGCCCCGATGAGAGCGTCCATGTTGAGAAGAGGTTCGCCCATTCCCATGAAAACCAGGTTTCTCAGGGCCAGCCTGTTTCCCAATCTTCTGACGGCACATACTATCTGAGCGAGTATTTCGCCCCGGGAGAGGTTTCTCTTAAGACCAATGGTCGCGGTCTCACAGAAACTGCAACCCATGCCACATCCTGCCTGTGTGGACGCACAGAGGGTTTTGTGCCCGTCCTCCGGGATTATGACAGATTCAATAAGCTCTCCATCCGTCATCTGG
The DNA here is from genome assembly GCA_003228585.1 of Pseudomonadota bacterium. Classification (GTDB taxonomy): domain Bacteria; phylum BMS3Abin14; class BMS3Abin14; order BMS3Abin14; family BMS3Abin14; genus SZUA-204. Next base: position 6,021 of record QIEJ01000105.1, on the reverse strand, counting down.
AAAAGGGATTTCAGTGTCCCGTCGGGGGATTCTACTTCCTCAAGGAGTCTCAATGGAGTCAGATCCAGGACATCAGAAAGCTGACCTCGCAACTCTTTCGGCATGTTGGTCATCCGGGAGAAATCATCCGCCCCCTTGACATAGACCCACCTGAGGACCTGATCCAGCCTGAACGGTTTCGGGTCAAAATCACTTAAGATCCCGGATAGTTCCTCGAAGGTTTTGTCGAAAAAATTATCTTTCATAAAAGGTTCCGTAGTCAGTAAAACACCTTTTCCCTAATCTACTTACAGTCCAATCTTCTCACGCCCGCTCGTCACGCTGAGAGCGTGATTCGCTCAAGCCGCAAAGAACGCCAAGAAAACCTTGGGACTTCTGGTTTAAAACCCAAAAGATATCCCTTCTTTGCGTGCTTAGCGTGCTTTGCGTGAGACTGAATTTGACCTGCATTAATTTTTTTTCCTGACTCCAGGCTCCTAAGGTTTATCCCGAAAACACCTCAATCTCCGGGAAAAAAAACGGGATCTCATATGCCGCCGACTCTGGAGAATCGGAACCATGAACGACATTCCTCTCGATGCTGTCGGCCAGGTCAGCCCTTATGGTCCCCGGCGCAGCCTCCTCAGGATTGGTCGCGCCCATGATATCTCTTGCGGTACTTATGGCATTGGTACCCTCCAGGACCAATACTACGATGGAACCGGAGGACATATAATCCTTCAGATCATTATAGAACGGCCTGTCCCTGTGAACTATGTAAAAACCCCCAGCCTGTTCGGGTGTCAGATGAAGCATCTTCAGAGCAATCACCCTGAGTCCTGATTTTTCGAACCTGTTCATGACATCTCCGATAACTCCCTTCATCACTCCGTCTGGTTTAACGATGGAAAGTGTTCTCTCGTTGGTCGACATATTCTCTCATATCCTCCTGTTGTCATCCTGGTTCCGACCCGATTATCATCCATAAACTACCGGAAAATAACGGTTCCTTTTTCTTATCCACAGAAACTGTGGATATGTGGTGGAAAACCCTGTGTAAAGGTCAGGCAGTTTCCCCTCTTAACACGGTTTTTACCTGATTGCATAACTTTTAAGCACATTGCTTAACCTTTTAATTACAATGGTTTACACCAATATTTAACAATTTAGACAGGATTTTAAGCGGGGCGCCTAAACTGGATTGGTTTTACACACATTCGGTCCGCAGCCCTGAAAAATCCTGTTGATAAAGCTTTATCCTGATGAGGCGAGGTTGAGCCTGTCCGACCAGAACCTGTTGACCTCTTTTACAAGATTATCCGGGAGTTTACCACTCTCACGGAAAAGTTCACCGGCCACCCTCTGGGCCTCGGCCATCAGCTCCCTGTCCTTCATGGGGTGCGCATATCGAAAATCGGGCATCCCCGCCTGCCTTGTGCCGAGGAAATCGCCCGGTCCCCTGATCCGCAGATCCTCTTCGGCGATCTCGAATCCCGACGAGGATCTTATCATCACCTTGAGTCTTTCCCTGGCTTCGTTAGAGACCTGGTCACCAACCATGAGAATGCACTGAGAGGAGTGCCGACCCCTTCCCACCCTGCCCCTGAGCTGATGAAGTTGAAAAAGACCGAAGCGTTCCGCGTGCTCGATGACCATCAGGGTTGCATTTGGTACATCCACCCCAACCTCGATAACAGTGGTCGAGACCAGGATATCGTATTCCCCGTGTCTGAAGGCCTTCATAACCGCGTCCTTCTCTTCGGAGGACATTCTTCCCGTGAGAAGGCCGATCCTCAGATTAGGAAAGATCCGATCCCGGTAAAGATCAGCCATCTCTCTGGCGGCGGAAAGTTCCGATCTCTCCGTCTCCTCAACGAGTGGATAGACAATAAATACCTGCCGACCTTCCCGAACCTCTTTTGCGATACTGATATGCAGTTTGGCCCTGTCCGATTGGGTAAATATCTTTGTCTGCACATCCTGACGCCCGGGCGGGATCTCGTCGATAGTCGAAAGGTCAAGGTCCCCGTAGATAACCATCGCCATGCTGCGTGGTATGGGGGTTGCCGTCATCACCAGAAAGTGCGGAGCTTTACCCTTTTCCTTAAGAGCCAATCTCTGCATAACACCGAAGCGGTGCTGTTCATCGACCACAGCCAGCGCCAGGGAACTGAATACCGTGCCTTCCTGTATCAGGGCATGGGTTCCCACTATCAAAGGGATTTCACCGGAAGCTGCCTCATGACTCAGTTCGGTTCGTTTCTGCCCTGTGAGGCGTCCAGTGAACAGAGCGATGGGAATTCCAGGATCCTTTGCCCAGGCGGACATGTTTGCGAAATGCTGTTCGGCCAGGACTTCGGTGGGGACCATGAGGATGGCCTGGTGCCCTGCCGCTACTGCGCCAAGCATGGCAGCGAAAGCTACGACCGTTTTGCCTGATCCAACATCCCCCTGAAGAAGGCGGTGCATCGGAACGTCCAGAGTCATGTCCGTTTCTATCTCACTCAGAGCACCTGATTGTGCTTCAGTCAGGTCAAAAGGCAGAGACTCCAGGAAACTGGTCGTCAAAGAACTCTTCAATGGTATGGAAATCCCTTCTCTGGTGGAAAGTTCTCTCTTGCGTTTCAGGATACCCAGCTGGAAGAAGAGCAGTTCGCCGAACTTCACCCTGAGGTGATAGGGGCTGTCACCTCTGTTCAAAGAACTCTCGTCAGCATCATCGGGAGGTGTGTGCAGATATCTCACAGAATCCGGTAAAGAAGGCAGCGAAAGGTCCTGGAGAGTCTCCTGTGGTATGGGTTCTTCAAGCTGCCCGGCCGTCCTGTCCACAGCCTGTCGGATGATCCTGCGCATCAGATGTTGATTGACCCCCTCCGTCAGAGTGTAGATTGGAACAATCCCTGAGGTTTCCTCTCCATTGACCTGGCTCAACTCCGGGTGGTGCATCTCGAGGGCCCCGGCGAAAAAATCCACTTTTCCTGTTGCAATGATCTCACTTCCCGGTGCGAACCTGCTCTGCAGATTGCTTTTGAACCACCTGTTGTATCGGAACCATTTCAGGAGTAATACACCTCTATTGTCGGTTATCATCACCTCCAGGGTAGACCTTCTCCGGAAGCGCCTTTCACTTACGGAGAGGACCTGCCCCCTGATGGTGGATATCGCCCCGGCTTTCAGTGTGAGAATGGGTTGTGGATGCCTTCTGTCCTGATATGCTCTGGGGAAGAGAAAAGTGAGGTCTTCAATGGATTGGACGCCCGATTGCTGGAGTTTCTTTGCTATTTTTCCTCCCACGCCATTGAGTTCGGTGAGAGGTGTCTTACGATTGGCTTTGTCCATCACCTCCGGATGAATCTGAGTCTAGCCGTTGCCCTGCGGCACGGCCTTATTTAGGTCTCTCAGGAAGACTTCCAGGTCTACTCCGTGGGCAACTGCACCGTACTCGATAGACTCAGCCTCAGCTCCAAGACAGCCGACACACTGCATGTTGTATTTTTTGAGTACCTTGACGGTATCCGGATAGGCCCGCAGCACTTCATTGAAGGTCATATCCTTTGTGATCTTCGCCATGTTCGCCCCTTTCATAAAATACAGCCCTTGCATTTTCGTGAGTATTATGTTAGCAATCCAAGGCTTTTACCGCAAGCCAATTCGCTGGAGTTCAGGAGGATTTCATGGCGCGCACCTGTGACATTTGTGGAAAAAAACCGATGGTAGGCAATAATATCAGCCACGCCCACAACAAGACCAAGAGAAGATTTCTGCCCAACCTTCAGACCGTAAGGATAAGGGAGAACGGAGGGGTTCGCAAGGCGAGTGTCTGCACCCGCTGTATTCGCACTGCCAAATTCGAAAAAGCGGTCTAGGTTTAATGCAGTTTCTGGTTTCTAGTTTCTGGTTTCTAGAACTAGACACTAGACTCCAGACACTAAATTTCCGCTTATCCCCCTCTGGCCTTGCATCTTACCCATTCTCGGCCGCCTAATTAAATTCTCCAATTTTTCAATTCCACATTCCAAATCATGCGCCTGTCATTGCGAGGAGCGCCGAGTCAGAACGAGAGCAACGCGGCAATCTCAATGAGCAATGCGACCGTGGCAGTCAAATATAACTGAGATCGCTTCGCACAGTTTCAGCTCGCGATGACAACCGCGAAGTTCCCTTTCCACTTTCCACTCGCCCAACGACCGCTACCGCGCAGCAATAGCCGCCATTTCAATAGCAGCCCCCATTGGCAGAGCTGAGACCTCCACCGTTACCCTGGCGGGTGGGTCACTTGTGAAGACACCTGACAAAAACTCGTTTAAAGCTGGAAAACTACTCATATCCGTGAGATAGACATCCAGACGTAGTACTCTGTCAAGACTGCTGCCCGCCTCCCTGAGGACTGCAGAGAGATTATCCACGACTCTTCCGGCCTGCACAACAACATCCCCCTCCACAATTTTTCCTGTTCCCGGTTCCAGAGGGATCTGCCCCGCGGTGAAAACCAGATCGCCCATAGCTGTCCCCTGGCTGTAGGGACCAATGGCTTCCGGCGCATTATCTGAATGGATCGTCTCTCTTGACATAAAAACCCCCTTCATGTCCTGTTTAATTATTCAGAGAAATTAATGTAACAAAAAAACAGGCGTTCGACCAGCGAACGCCTGTTTTACCTGTTCTTGTTCCTTTGCCAGACTTACATCAAGCCCCTGTCAAACCGCCTCTTAAGGACAGGCTGTGGTGACAGGTGGAGACCAGGGGGGACAGCTCGGATCAGAGCCCGGGAAAACATTAATAGAACCTGAAACCCAGTCGCTGTCCACACAATCGCCGCCCTGTAAAACCCAATCACCTATCGTTTGTTTAGCAGGTGTCACTCCCTGCGCCGCGGTTGTTGTCCAGTTATCCGATCCCCATCCATCGCCGTCTACATCCATGTACCATGTGACCATACCCGTAACTGACACATTTGACGATCCCGCCGCATACTCCCCGTAGATTCCCACTGTTATGAAGGAGCCGGGTTTGCCTTTGACCAGGACCTCCAGAGCATTCCCGGACGCCTTGATCAAATCCTTATCCAGGGGGGCTGAAACACTTTTGACTTTCTTTTTGAAATCCTTCTTCGTGTACAGGACCTTGTCATTGAGGGTAATATTGGCTTTGGAGACCCGCTCCTCACTCCTCGCTTTCCCATTGATCACCTGAATGGAATAGGACAAAGCCTGACACTGGTTCGGGTCATCAAAATTTTTGACGGCGAACGAGGTCATTGAATGTTTGTCCTTTTTGGACCGGTCGCTGTCATAGTCATCATCGTCCTTCTCGTATTCATCGTCCTTCTCGTATTCATGGTCCTTCTCATATTCATGGTCCTTCTCATATTCATCTTCATCGTCATCGTAACCACGGAAGGCCATGTTTCCGTTAAGTTGGACACCTTTGGAGCCAATGCCACCAGACCCCTCGTCCACCATAAAAGTGAACTCTCCGAGAGTCCGTGAGACACCTGAAGCCGCTGTTCCGGGTAAAGCAACGGAAACAACAGTAAAGGCCAGCATGACAGCAATTGTAATGTAGAGTTTATTACCCATGATATACCTCCCCTTTCTATAATAAAGGTTAATTTGGCACAGTTTGTTTTGTCAGCTTAACTTGCAAGAATCCAGCCATAATTACAATTTCGTAACTCGTTTAATATCGAGGACTTAGCGATTAGCGCTTTTCATCAAATTCTTCCGGCCCGCAAAATTTTCATAGCAGAACGTTTACCTTTTTCAATGTGTTGTTAGTTTTGTCAGAAAAAGCCGGCGCTTGGGGGAGGGGGTGATGTTAAGTGTCGAGGTGTCGAGGTAACGGGGTATCAGGGTAACGAAGTGGCGGTTACAAGCTATAACCGCAGAGACGTCCGCAGCCAAAGTTTCTCTCACCCAGTTCTCTTAAAACCAGGCTGTAAATAGGACGCATTCCTTAATCTTCCTCCCCCTTGAGGGGGGAGGACCGCTTGTCGGCCGAAGCCTCGGCGAAGGTCGGAGGTGGGGGTGAAAATTCAAAGAA
>QIEJ01000173.1 GCA_003228585.1 Pseudomonadota bacterium | reverse complement strand
GTGTCCTCATCGAGGGCCACCTCTCCCAGATATTCCCTTGTTATGGGAGGCGCGGGACCCGTTTGAGGCCGGACGGTCCGGTAGAAAGGCTCAGGCGCTGTAAAACCGCCTGGTTTGCGGGTGAGGATGTCTTCCTCGTTGTCCTCGAACCTGTCGCCGGGACCTCGAAGATCCAATCCGCCGCTGCCCATGGCCGCGATTCCGATCCCGTTGCCGGTGTAGCGGTTTGACTGCAAAGTGACCTTTGCGGCTGGCCCGGAGACGATACCGACATCGTTGGTCCTGAACCTGGATTTGGCGACGACAGCTTCCCCGGCCAGCGCCATGAGCGCCGCTTCGGCGCCTTCGATAGTGGTTCTTTTGAGCTCAACCCGGGCCCCGGGCGAAGCCACCGTGATCCCGCCCCAGGTTCCCCGCGCCGTTGACCCCCGGGGCCGGAATGAGACGGGACCGTTGGGGACCAGGAGGCTTCCGTGGACCATGATCTCCGTCCCGGTGCTCAGAAACTGGGGGTCCGTGCGGGTGCCCTCACTGGGGACGATGAGAACCTGAGCACCTGAAAGCAGGGTCAGGGTCACACCTTCAGGGATCAGGACGTCTTCGGCTATGATGATCTCGCCCGATAGTGTCATGTCTTCGGTGACCACCGCACCGAGAGTCACTGCTGGTTCGGCTTTGGCTTCGGGAGCCGGAAGCGTAGCCATAATTACAGCCAGGGCCAGGACCAGATATTTGTTCATCATTCCTCCATCAGAACAGATAATGATAGATGTAGGCAAGCCCTATGGTCCCCGTCAGGCTGATGCCAAGATAGAGGAGAAACACGCGCCGTCTGAAGAACGTCAGGAAGATGACCATAACAGGTATGGCCGTCACCGGTCCTCCAATGAGGAACGCGAGACCCGGGCCCTTCGCCAGCGGAAGATCGATGAAGCCATACAGGATGGCCGAGGCCATGATCTGATTGATGTGCAGGGGAACGACAGCAAGGGTGATCAGGGGGATGCTGAGCGGAAAAGTGTTGGTCAGCAGCCCGGAGACCCAATCAGACGGGATATACCGGGCGGCCACAACCGCGATGAGGATGCCGAGTATGACAAATTTGCCGATCTTCAGGGTGCCATCCACGAACTTGCCCAGGAAGATAAAGAACTTGTTGCTGGTCCTCGTTTCGACATACTTCTTGCTGAACATCTTTCGGCAGTTGCACTGGAGGTCTTCGCAAGGATAATCCGGATCATGGAAGTCTCCCTTGGGAATCCCCCTGGTAAAGAGCTTGTCCAGCTCGAACCATCCCTTCCTCTGAAAATACAGGGTCACGTAGCCGGCGAACAGCCCCATGATCAAGGCCGAAACAACTTTGGCGATGGCCCACTGATCCCCGAGCTCCCAGGCAGTCAGAGTGTAGCCTGCCGGGCTCATGAGAGGACTGGTGACCAGGAGGGTCATGGCCGGGGCGAATGGGACCCCCGCCAGGATCATTGAGATAGTCAAAGGCAGGACGCCGCAGGCGCACAGTGGAGAGAAAATGCCTATGCCGGCGGCGATCCATATTGATCCGTGACCGAAGCGGTCCAGCAAGTTGCGAAGGCGAATATGCCAACCGAAAGTCCGGACCAGGGCCTCAAGGGCCACCCCGCTGACGAAGTACCAGAAGATGAAGCGGAACTCGGCGATAAAATCGGCGCCAAGTTCCAGAAGTTCGGTGAGTATCGGGTCCATTAGTCAGTCAATTGTTTAAGTTTCAGGTTTCACGTTTCAAGAACAAAGAACGAAGAACAAGCGTCTGTCATTGCGAGGAGCATCGAGTCAGACGAGGGGACGTGGCAATCCCAGATTGTCGAGGACACAATTCCATGCGAGGTGTTTTGTGACCGAGGCAGTCTTGTATGGCTGAGATCGCCACGCTCCTCACAGTCGCTCGCGATGACTGCCCAGATCCCAAGCCCCCAACCTTAGACTCTCCTCTGTGGTCCTCTGTGTCCCTCCGCCTTCTCCGCGTCCTCAGCGGTAAAGGTTTTTCATCGTACAGCGGGATGGCAGAAAACTGCCTGAAATACCGGCCTGTTTGGCCGAAAAGGAACAGAAGTGGTCCGTAATCAACTGATTTATCGCCCTGACCGCTTCTATGATGCGACAAGTGTGCCACAAGCGATCGCTTGCTCAGAAGCTGGAAAGCCCTTCCCATCCCATCCTCGCCGCGACAAGGAGGATGATGACACCGGCAACAATTCTAAGCGTCTGAGGCCGGGCTCTCCTTGAGGTCCAGAGCCCTCCCATACGGGAACCGATGATAGCTCCGATGACCAGAACGACGGCCAGCTGTGGATCAAAGGTGGCCCATCGCAGGTGGAGAATAAGGGCGAAAAAAGCGGAAAAGGTGATCACCAGAGCTGTGGTGGCCGCGGATTCCTTGGTGGTGCACCCTATGGCCAGGAAAAAAGGAAAAACCAGGAAACCATTCCCTATCCCCAACAGGCCGCTGGAAAATCCGACGATCAGCCCGATCAAAAAACCCAGCAACAGAGCGCGGTCAGGGTTGATCCGACTCTTTCCATCAGGCTCTCTGGATCTCAGAATGCGAACAGCAGCATACACAGCGACGGTTGCGAAAAGTATCTTGATAATCCCGGTGGGGATGAATCGTACGCAATAAGTTCCCAGGGGAGCTCCGACAAGAGCCGTGGAAACGGCAGCCGTCCCTATTTTGACGTTTACGAGCCGTGCCCTGAGATAGGTATAGGTGGCTGTCATACCCGTTGCGGCGCTGAGCAGAAGGCTAAGGGGTATGACACCCGTTTTATAATCCAGGCCATACCAGGACAGGATGGGAACGTAGATAATTCCACCGCCGAAACCCATCATGGCGAAAAAACCGGCAGCTACTGCAATGATGATAAACAGGATGTAGATCAATCTTACCCTCCGGTTTTCAAGGTATATCGCATTACACTCAGGTTCAAGACAACGGCGGTCCCAATGCTATCACAGACAACCCCACGGGAGAAGCCAGGAAGATGGAGCCTGCTTCACTAAAGAAACAGACCAATAGTTAGTGAAAGTAGTAACTTTATGCCGGCGATGCATACCGAAACAAAGGATTGTGTAAAAAATCACAAAAAATCCTTGACATGTCGAACCGAGCTTGTTAAATTTATTACAAGCTCGCAAGGCAATGGTTTTCAAAAAACCGAAAGGAGGTAACGAAAATGCTGGAATTCATGATGACAATGGCCATAATAGCTTTGATTTTCGTTGCTGCGACTGTACTTGTGGCCGGTCTGATGGGGTCGCTGTTAAAAGTCCGAAACGCTCTGTCAAAAAATCTGAAAATGAGGAATCGGCATAAAGCATAACAGAGCAGCCGACATAAACTCCGAAGCCTCCACCACAACATCACCCAGGTAGTAAAAAGTGCCGTTTTTTGTCCAAAGTCGACAACTTTTGACAGTATTTGCCTTGTAGCAGAATCCCCATACGGCAAAGATATATTTATTATTAACAGTAAAATCAGACACTTGGACTTGTTTTCTTAAAGTGGTTTGTTCTGGCATCGTTGTTGCACAATAGTAAGTAACTTTTTACCCCCCACCCCACCCCCTGGCCTGGAACCGCTTGTTCGGTTCCAGGCCAATCCTTTTTGTGCGAAGTCACCAAGGTTCAGAGACTTTGACTGCGGACGACTCTGTGAAACCTGGTCCTTTGCGGTAAGTTAGCTTTCCCCGGAGATTGCCGCGTCCCCTTCGACCGTTCGATCCCTCCAAAGGCGGGACTCAGGGTCCTCGCAATGACTTCGCTTTATCCTACAGACTGCTGACTACTGATCACTGATCACCTTCACTTCCTTTTCCACAATCATTCCAGATGTTGGGTCATGTTGTCTTAAGGTGCCATATCTTGTGGTTTTCCAGAATGTCTGTGCGTTCATAACCCATAGAAAAACCACAACAATTTCTTGACAAGGGTTCCGCCGATTCGTATAGTGTGGGGCAATGTGGTACAAAGTGGGGAGAAATGAGCGATGAACCCGATTCTGTTCAGAGGTCGATTCGAACATAACATCGACGATAAAGGCCGTCTGAGTATCCCGTCCAAATTCCGGGATGTCATCGACCAGAACCACGGCGGCAGGCTCGTTGTGACCAATCTACCATATTGTCTTGTCGTTTACACACCGGATGAATGGGAAATTCTCGAATCCAAAGCGAGCAAGCTTTCTACCCTGAAGACTAACGTCCAGGGATTTCTTCGTTATTTCTACTCTGGTGCAACTGAATGTGAGCTCGACAAACAGGGAAGAATTCTCGTCCCTCCAACCCTCAGAAGCGCTGCCGGTCTCGATAAGCAGGTTGTCCTTGCGGGAATGCTCAACAAGATAGAGATCTGGAGCCGCGAACGATGGGACGAGGAGATTCAGCGGGCCGTACAGAATTTCGATCAAATTTCGGAAGAATTGGCCGATTTCGGCCTGTAGCTTTTTTCGTGCCCTGATGGACGCGAGAACGAGGTAATGATCGGGGACAGGATCCAAGGAGGTCACGTGCCCGTCCTGTTGGAGGAAGTTCTGCGCGAACTTCAAGTCCGGCAGGGGGGCTTGTATCTGGATGGCACCGTTGGAGCGGCCGGACACTCTGAGGCCATCCTGGGCTGCTTCAGTGATACACGGATCATCGGTCTTGATAAGGATCCCGAAATTCTGATGTTGGCCAGAGCAAGGTTGGACAATTACGGCAGGAGGGCTCAGCTCTATAATATGGATTTCAGACAGATGGAAACTGCCATGAAAGACGCCGGCTGCGGGGAGGTTAACGGGATCCTCCTCGATCTGGGCGTGTCCAGTTTTCAGTTGGATACTGGAAAAAGAGGTTTTTCCTTCTCCCATGATGGGCCCCTGGACATGAGGATGAACCCGGCGGACACCCTGGCTGCCGAGGACGTGGTCAACAATTATTCCAGGGAGGATCTGAAAGACATCCTCATACGGTATGGAGAGGAAAGGCAGGCGGGAAGGATCGCGTCGGCTATCGTAAGGGAACGGAAGATCGAACCGATACGTACCACAAAGAGACTGTCGAAGATCGTATCTGCTGTTCCAGGGATGGGCAGGGTGAGGTCTATTCATCCGGCCACAAGAACCTTTCAGGCGATCCGCATCGAAGTGAATGATGAACTGAACGCAATTGAAGAGGTGCTTCCCATGGCCGTCGACCTTCTCACGCCTGAAGGAAGACTGGCGGTAATTTCCTTCCATTCCCTTGAGGACAGGATAGTAAAAAGGGCATTCAGAAGGATGGAGAATGCCTGTGTGTGTCCGCCGAAGCTGCCCATGTGTATCTGCGGTGAGGTGCCACGGGGTCGGGTGGTAACAAAACGCCCCATAACCCCTGACAGGCGGGAGCAGGAAGAGAACCCCCGAAGCAGGAGCGCCAAGCTCAGGGTGTTTGAGCGGAGGTCCACAGAATAGTGAATGCCGTCGCAAAAGCAGAGCAAAGACAGGGTGTCGCTTCACCGGGTCTTCGAGAACTGCTGGCAGGCGTGGTGCTGGTTCTGGTCATAGGCGCCTTCATCTTTGTGACGGTCTGGCGAGGTCTTGCCTTCATAGACGTCGGTTACCAGATACGGGGTCTGGAAAGGAAGCAGTCCGAGCTTCTTAACATGAATCGGGAACTGGAGATTGAGCGAGCCATGCTCAGCACCCCCGAGAGGGTCGAAAGAGTTGCGCGAGAGAGGCTCGGGATGATCGAACCGACCCCGGATCAGATCAGGATAGTCCGATGAACAACAGAACACAGGGGCGCGTTCGGTTCCTGGGCGTTTTGATACCTTTATTACTGCTTTTTCCCGCCGGCAAGGCCTTCTATCTGCAGGTCCTCAACAGAGACCAGCTCCATGAGAGAGCTGTGCGGCAGAATCAGATGACTGTAAACGTCCAGCCCCGTCGAGGGCCTATTGTTGACAGGAACGGTCAATCGTTAGCAATCAGTGTCCCTGCACCATCAGTCTATGCGGACCGGGAACAGGTCAGGGAGATCGGGAGAACCGCACTGCTTCTGAGTAAAGCCCTTAACGTGAGCAGGAAGGTGTTGAAGGACAGGCTGAGCAAGGGTGGAGGATTCGTCTGGCTGCAGAGAAAAGTCACGCCGGATGAAGCCAGGCGAGTCCAGGAACTCGATCTTCCAGGAGTGGGTATCCAGGAAGAATCCCGGCGGTATTATCCGAACATGGAGCTGGCAGGCTCCGTCCTCGGTTTTGTCGGGGTTGATCGTGGACTTGAGGGCCTCGAATGGTCCCTTGAGGACCAGCTCAAAGGGGGAGGTGGTGTCCGTGTTCTGAAACGAGACGCCATAGGCAAGGTGTATTCTCCCATTGATTCATGGAGTCATGCACCCACGGTCGGAGCCACCGTAAAGTTGACACTGGACAGAAACATCCAGCACTTTACCGAGCAAAGCCTTTACTCCGGGAGCAGGGCGGCCGGGGCCAAAGGTGGCGCCGCGATCGTAATGGAATCATCCACCGGAAGGATCCTGGCCATGGCAAGTTATCCGGGATTCAACCCCAACGAGTTTCAACGGTACGATTCGGAGAGATATCGGAACCGTGCTGTTACACAGACCTATGAACCAGGTTCGACGTACAAGATCGTTACGGTGGCCGCGGCGCTTGAGGAGAATCTTTTCGATGAAATGGATATTTTCTTCTGCGGGAACGGGACTTTTCGGGTCGCCGATGTAGTCATAAACGATCATGTTCCCCATGGCTGGCTGACCATGAAGGGGATTATCCAGAAGTCGAGCAACATCGGAGCCAGCAAGATCGGGCTTGAACTTGGTCGGGAACGTATGGAGCAATACTCCCGGAACTTCGGTTTCGGAAAAAAAGTGAAGATGCTTCTTCCAGGTGAGGGAAGAGGGATCCTGAGGGATGCCTCCAGCTGGACACAGGTGGATACCGCCAATGCCTCTTTCGGCCAGGGTCTTTCGGTGACTCCCCTCCAGATGCTTAACGCGGTCAACTCTCTGGCGGCCGGTGGAGTAGTGATGAAGCCCTTCCTCGTCGATTCGATCACAACGTCCTCAGGAAAGATCGTGCTGCGAAACCGTCCTCAGGAACTTAGGCGGGTGGTCAGTCAGGAAACGGCCAGGAAAGTGGCCCGGATGATGGAATCGGTTACTTCCCCTGGTGGGTCTGGAATCCTTGCGGCTATACCAGGCTATTCGGTGGCAGGAAAGACCGGGACCGCTCAGAAGTTCTCACTGGAAGACAATATGTATTCAAAGGAGGCTTTCGTTGCCTCTTTTGTGGGTTTTGCTCCCGCTGAACTCCCGGCGGTTACCGCCATCGTGATGGTGGATGAACCTGAGGATAAAACTTACGGCGGAGTCGTGGCTGCTCCCATCTGGAGGGAGATAGTGGAAAAAACCCTCAAATACCTCGAGGTTGAACCGTCCCTCCGGGACGACAGCTTCCCGGAGGAACCTCTGCCGGGAGGTCTGAAGATCGCTCGATCAAGGCCCGATTCGGATCCTGCCAGTGAATTCGTGATGCCGGATCTCATGGGCCTGACTCTCAGGGAGGCGTTGAAATCCCTTTCAGATCTGGATTGCGATGTTGATGTGTCTGGCACAGGTATTGTGTTCAGCCAGAGTCCGGCGCCGGGCGACGATGTGGGATTGAAAGTCCTGCTCGGGCTTATGCCGAGAACGGGATAGGGCATGAACCTGGAACAAAACACTAGCGCAGGGAAAGGCTATTGAAGCTTAAAGAGGTCATGAAAAACGTACCGGATATTAAGATAGTGGGCCCTGATAATGTGGAGGTAAAGGACATTCGATACGACTCGAGAAGGGTTAATCCCGGGGACATGTTTGCGGCGATCCCCGGTGAGAACTACGACGGAGCCAAATTTATTGAGCAGGCGATGACCAAGGGTGCGCGAAGCTTTCTCACCAGCCGGGAGGTGCCTGCCATTGAGGGTTATACGGTCGTTCAGGCCCGGAGGGTTAGACTGGCCCTGGCATTGGCGGCAAGAAATTTTCATGAGAGCCCGTCCGAAAAACTCAAGGTCATCGGCATCACCGGAACAAATGGGAAGACAACCACTTCATATCTGCTGCATGGCATCCTGGATGAGGCGGGTGTGCGGGCAGGCCTGATAGGAACCGTGCAATATCTCGTGGGCGGAGAGGTTCTCAGTGCCGCGAGGACAACACCGGAATCCCCTGACCTGAACTCCCTTATGGCAGGGATGCTGTCGTCGGGAAGTCAGGCCTGCATCCTCGAGGTGTCCTCCCATGCGGTGGCTCTGGACAGGATCGCGGGAATGCGAATGGAGGTTGGCGTATTCACCAATCTGACCATGGATCATCTCGATTTTCACCAGGACATGGAGGATTATTACCGAGCCAAAGCCCGGTTGTTTCTTGAGGAGGATACAGTCCACAGTGCTGTCAACCTGGACGATCCCTATGGAAAAAGACTGATTGAAGAGATTGGAGGGCCTGTCCTCACGTTTGGTCTGAAGGAAGGGGATGTGCGGCCCACCGGGGATATCACCACGGGAGAGTGGGGGAGTCGGTTTACCCTTCAGACACCCTGGGGAGTGTTGGATGTGGACACCTCCCTGCCCGGCCTTTTTAATGTTTCCAATGTCATGGCAGCTGTTTGTGCCGCTGGTCTCCTCGATGTGGCGACTTACCATATTTCTGAGGGGCTCAGAAAGGTCCGAAGAGTACCAGGACGCTTTGAAAGAGTGGAAAAGGGACAACTCTTTACCGCTATTGTGGATTATGCCCACACCCCTGACGCCCTGGAAAACCTCCTTGAAAATGCCGGGAAACTGACTCCCGGCCGGACAATAGTCGTGTTCGGGTGCGGTGGAGACAGGGATCGAAACAAGCGTCCTCTCATGGGAGAGGTTGCCGGAAGGCTTGCGGACCTGGTGATCGTCACCTCCGACAACCCACGCAGCGAAGAACCGGATGCCATAATCGACGACATCATGGACGGTCTTCGGGACAAAAACAGGCTTGTCCAGAGGGTAACCGATCGCCGTGAGGCCATTGCCCTTGCGGTGGGAGAGGCGAAACAGGGGGATATCGTGGTTGTTGCCGGCAAGGGCCACGAGAACTACCAGATAACCGGTAAAAAGGTGCTCCCGTTCTCGGATGTCGAGGAGCTTGCCAATGCCATTGTCCATTCTCTGGAGAGCGTGCTGTGATCAGGTTCCACCTTAAACGGGTCCTCAAGGGAACAGGGGGCACACTGATCTCCAGCGCCGAGGGCGATCAGCTGTTCACCGGCATCTCCATCGACAGCCGGACGGTAACCGCCGGGGAGATCTTCTTTGCTATACGCGGTCCGGATCATGATGGTCACGATTATCTC
>QIEJ01000222.1 GCA_003228585.1 Pseudomonadota bacterium | reverse complement strand
GGATCAGAGTAGGTCTGGGTCCCGGCATAATCCGCCCGGAATTTATACCCTGCGCCTGGCGGCGCTTGCTTTGTTTTTGCCTCAACAACAGGCAAAAACAAAGGTCAGGTTTTCAAAGAGCGAAACAGGCGACTGTTCTAGCCCATGGATGTTTCCGTTGACCGTCATTGCTGTGCAAAATGCTGACTTAACGATTCCAAGGAAAAAAAGGTTAAACAGCAAGATACGTCCCAAGGGTTTTGTCTGTACGCCTCGGCCAGGCTGTTGTCTTTGTAAACCGTCTCAAGGCGGCCCATTTGATCATACGTATAATCCCACGTCACCGTGTCCACGCCGATGTTCTCCTCCTTCAGCAGCGCTCACTACATCCTGAGGAGGGAATCACTATAGAGGTTTTACGAATTTAACAGGCTAACTTTACGGGGAAGGGCACAAGATTGCCGCGACCCTTCGGGTCTTCCCCCGTCGCTCTTCGAGCTATGGGAGACAGGCGCAATGACTGCGCCTGGTCTTTGATGTCTGATCCTGTTCATTAAATACAAGAGACGTTCGGAGCCCTTCGACGCGCTCCGCTTGCTCAGGACAGGCAAAGAGGAGCCCTTCAGATTTGGAGCAAAGGGGTTTTCCGGGTTAAACGCGAAGTGAAGCTGGTTTTCTGCGAAACCGAGCGATTAAGCCCGGGAAACCCCTTTTTATAACACTCCTCTTCTTTGAATTTTCACCCCCACCTCCGACCTTCGCCGAAGCTTCGGCGTTTCGGTTTTCGTAATAACAAGCGCTTATTTTGGATGCTGGATGTAAAAAACCCTGGCGCGGGTTCGGACTACAGACCCTCGGGACGCGGGACTCGAGATCCGGAACTTAAATTTCGGGCCCTCTCGGCCTGAGCATCAGGCCGAGAACCATGGCCGCCGACAGCAGAAGGCAGAACACCAGCGGCGCAACCAGGCCCAGAACCAGCGGCAGGACAAGGCCCGAGATGAGCGCGCCCACCGCCGCCCCTGTGAGGTCGAGACCGTAGGCGGCTCCACCGGTCGGATGGCCCCGGTTCAATTCCAGAAGGGAACTTCCCGCAGCGAATGATATCCCTGTCAGGAATCCGGCAAGGATCATAAAAAACAGGAACAGAACCAGCCCGGTAAATTCAGGAAACACCCCTGACAATCCTCCCCGGATCATGACAACCAGAATCAGGAAATACGCCGTCCAGTAAATCACAGGTGACGACACCCCTTTTCTGTACCGCCCCGGGATAACGGCACCCGCGGCTGTACCGACCATGAACACCGAGAGCAGAAGGGCGATGCGCGAGTAGAGGTAGCCGTAGTTCACCTGGTAAAGATACAGAAGAACGACCTCGGCGCTGATCCCGAAAAATCCTCCCGACAGAAGAATCGACGATCCCCTTACAAGGGCCCCGCCGAATCCAGCTGCGGCGAACGCCGTCAGGATCAGGCCGATGAGGCCCCCGATCATGACCTTCCAGCCGACAGTGTCCCGGTCGGCAATAGTCAGGAAGGAGGCCCGCCCGACCCTCTCGGCCCACAGGTCGATGCGGTGAAGGACCGCTGACGGCATCAGATCGGAATTGCCTGACATCTCTCCTGTCTGCGTCAGGGCATCAGGAATCGCAGCCATCCGGTCCCTGGAAAGATCATAGTCCAGATAGCCTGATTGCACGTATTTCAGATTCACTTCCCGCTCCAGGGCAACGCGGTCAGCCATTTCCCCTGTCAGAACCTCAGGATCCATGTCCCCGGCCACAATGACATACCTTGAAAGGGGGTAATAAATCCGATTGGAAAACCAGGGGCTAAGAGAAGCGTCCAGGGCAGCCAGATAACGCGCCTGCCCGGGCATGATGTAATTGGCCGGTTCACCGGTGGAGAAAGAGAACAGCCCCTCCGGCTGAAGGGCTGTTTTGACCCTGGAGAAGAACTCCTCAGTGTATAACCGGTTGAACTGAAGGGTGTCAGGATCGGGCAGGTCCATGATAATCAGATCGTAGGTGCCTGGCTCGGCAGCCTTTAAAAACCGACGGGCATCTCCTGCTGCAATTGTCACCCTGGGGTCCTTGAGGGCCTGTTCCGTCTCTTTTATAAAATGAGCCTCCATGGCAGGAATGGACTTGTCAAGGAGGACCAGATCAACGCTTCGGACCGGATGTTTAAGGACTTGATCCAGAACGCCTGTGGCCCTGGATGTCAGCAGCAGCACTTTCTTCGGATCGGGATGGGAAAGCAACCCCGGCTGAACCGCCTCCTCGGCCGATTTAATATCTGGATAGGCCAGAATCGGGATCCCGTCATAAAAGAGGATGTCCTCGCCCGGCCTGACGGCCCAATTAAGATTTCCCAGCGGCGAATCTTCGGACATGACGATCCTGAAATCGCCCCAGCGCGCATCGAGGACTGCCTCGGATACTACCCGCCCCCCGCCAGCGATGAGGACCAGCCCTGCTATGCCCAGCAGCATGGAAAGATAGCGGAGCACTGGATCTTTCCAACCGCTCCACAAAACGGTCACTGCCGTTAATAACAGAGCAAACCACGCCAGTTCCAGCCCCTGAAACCACCTTGTCCCGACTGTGAAGAAAAAGACTCCGCCTACCGCTGCTCCCAGGGATTCGGCCGCCAGTGCCAGGCCGGCCCTCCCCTTTCCCGCTGCTGCCGCACCAAAGGTGAAGTCCGCGCCATCCACGAGACAAAAGGGCGCCAGAATGAAAAAGTAGGCTCCCGCAATGAACCTGATATCCACCAGGCGGCCCACCTGGACACCAAGGATGGGTCGGACAAGATCAAGTGCCATCAATGTCAAAGGGAAAAGAACAGCCAGAGCAAGAAGCGAGACATACAGAAAGCGCTCAGGGTTCCGGGTTGACCGGAAAAGACGATGAGACAGCAACCCCCCGACGCCCACCCAGAGAAGCCATGAAAAGAGACCCACCCCCAGTCCCAGTTCGCTGCCTGAAAAGTTGGCTATTCCCCTCCTCAGGAAAACGATCTGGGCCAGAACGGTAACGAACCCCAGAAGGCTCAGGGCGGCAAAGATCCTCCTGTCCGCCCAACCGTTTACGGACATCAGCCTTCCTCCCCATGATCCCTCCCACGGTCTTGAGGCAGGCCGTATCTCTTGAGCCGGTCGTAAAAGGTCGATTTGGCGATCCCCAGGGATTTGGCTGCAGCCCGGATATTGCCGTCTGTTTTCTCCAGAGCTCTCGTATAATACATTCTCTCGAGCTCCTCGAGGGTGTGGGAAAAGGGCTGGTCCAAAATATCGGCAGGCCGGACACCTCCGCCTTCATCGAGGAATATCAGATCGGCCGGGCCTATGGGGTAGTCTCTCCTGAGGATGCAGGCTCGCTCGAGCACGTTCTTCAGCTCCCTGACATTTCCCATCCACGCATGTCCCATGAGCCTCTCCAGGGCCTCGGGTTGAAGCTCTCCTCTCGGGCCCATGAAATAGTGGACCAGGTGCTCGATGTCCTCCCTTCTGTCTCTCAGGGATGGCACAGCCACCGGCAGAACGTAAAGCCGGTAGAGGAGATCAGCACGGAACTGGCCTGCCTCCACCTCCTTTTTCAGATTCCTGTGTGTGGCAGCCACTACTCTGACATTTACCTCGGTGCTTCTCTGGGAGCCGATGCGTCTGATCTCCCCGGTCTCGAGAACACGGAGCAGCTTGGGTTGAAGATCCAGGGATAGCTCACCCACCTCATCCAGGAAGAGGGTGCCGCCATCGGCCTGTTCAAAAGCTCCTTTCCTTGCAGTGGAAGCCCCGGTGAACGCACCCTTTTCATGGCCGAACAGTTCGCTCTCTACCAGATCCCGGGAAATAGCACCGCAGTTGATGGCAACAAAAGGACCGGTGGACCGGTGGCTGAGATTGTGCACCGCTTTTGCCACAAGCTCCTTGCCGCAACCCGTCTCCCCCATTACGAGGACCGTCCCGGCCGAGTCTGCAACCCTTTCGATCATGTCAAAAAGTTGAAGCATGGCAGAGGAATTTCCAACCATTCCCTCGAATTGTTTAACGCTCCCGGGAGGACTTTTGACCTCCGTCTCTCTGTCCCATTCTGGCTCTTCCTCAGTCAGGCGAAGGACATACGGACTAATGATAAATTCATCTCCCCCCTCCAGGAGGGCTCTTTCCACTTTTTTGCCTTTGACCCATGTGCCGTTGGTACTGCGGTCCATGACAAGGTAACGGCTGCCCTGCCGTATGAGGTTGGCATGATGCCGGCTGACCGTCTGATGGGGAAGGATGATCTGATTCTTTCTGCCGCGTCCGATACGGATATCCATTGTGCTGCCAACGTGGTATCCGCCAAGATAGTGATCAGACTCGTAAACATCTACCCGCATACTATTGAATGCTCCCTTCTCTTTCCTCAGAGAGTCTTTTTCAATTTCTGTTCCAACTGTTCCTTGAACCTTGAATGAGCATACTTCCTTTCAGGAGCCTAATCAACCTGCCGGGGGGACATCGGCATCCTTGCTCCATCGGGCATATTTTGATATGGATGCACGATGGGCGGTGATCATGACAAAAAAACCTGCAAAAATCATGAGGACAGGGAAACCCACCGCCGCTGTTATCACTGTCTTTCCTCTATCTGTCCGGAATGCCAGCGGCGGGCCATTGGTCATATATTCTGTTCTGCCCGGTGCCAGATCCTCTGCTGGATGTCCGAACGATTCGCCCAGACCAGACGGCATATACTCAGGATTTCCCTTCGCCTCAGAAAAGTGGAAAAGTCCACAGAACGGATCACCGGTGGAGGGGTCGCGCGAATCGTATCCCTGGCCCTCCTTGTTTTTATCCTGATTCAAACCCTGATCCTGGTTACCACACTTGACGAGCTTACAAGGGGCGCCCCTTTATCCACATATACTGCCCCGGACATCAGGATGGTTCAGGACATGGATCAGGTCGTTGTGACCGGCAGTGCACCTGGATTTGAAATAGCCGTTCTTCTAACCGATGGCAGGGAGCGAGAGATATCATCCATAAGTGAGGACAGATTTACATTTAATCTCAAACCTGAGGATGATGATCGTTCAGTTCAGGTCCAGGTCTATGGCGACAACCTTCCAGCTCTTTACTCCCGGGCCCTCCCGTTACCGGAAAGATCAATGTCAGGCTCCAAAAAGCCTGTTGTTAAAGAGGATATCGTCGCAGCGCCGCCAATCAACGACAGGCCGGTAGTCGTTAAGAAACCCGCGACTGCACCCGTAACTCCAACCAGCAAGCCGTCCACTGTGGCACTTTCCACGGACCTGGATCGGGGAAACCCGAAAACCGGGAGAGTAGCCATAACCTTCGATGGAGGGAGTTATGGAAACGGGGCCGAACGCATTCTGGATGTTCTCAAAAAGAGAGACCTTAAGGCCACTTTCTTCCTCACCGGGGAGTTCATGGAGAGGTTTCCCGGGATAACTCGAAGAATTGCACTGGATGGGCACGAAGTCGGCAATCACTGTTACAGTCATCCGCACCTGACAACTTTTGCCGAAAATCACCGTCAAGACACTCTTCCCGGGGTAACCAGGGAATTGATCACAAAAGAGCTAAAAATGAACGAGGAGTTGTTTGAGAAACTGACCGGCTTAAAAATGGTTCCCCTCTGGCGAGCACCGTATGGGGAGCAAAATAGGATAATCAGGCAGTGGGCCTCAGAAGCAGGATATCGGCACGTATCCTGGACCTACGATCCCAAGACCAGGAAAAGCCTCGATGGACTGGACTGGGTTTCTGACAGGGACTCTGCCCTCTATCTGACTTCAAACCAGATAGTCAACAAGATCCTGTCCTTTGACAGGGAAACCGATATGGGCCTGAGCGGGGGGATCGTCCTTCTTCATCTGGGCTCGGAGCGGTCTGATGATCCATTCTACCCGAAACTGGGACAACTCATCGACGGACTGGAGAAAAAAGGTTATGTTGTGGGGTCCGTCAGTTCCATGATCGGGGCTGCGGGAGGCGGGTAGGAAGTGCAGTTTCTAGAGTCTAGATTCTAGGTTTCTTCACTGTCCTCATCGTCGTTCAGTTCGGGGGCCTGAAGGGCACGGGGGGTTTTTTCCACCTTCCGCACCTCATTAAGCCCATCCTCTTTTCCAACTCCCAGACCGGTCATCTCCCGGGCGGCCGGCAGGACCCGCGCTTCCAGAGAACCCACAGCCTTGTTATAGGCATCTGTCGCGCTGTCCAGCCCTCGCTTGATGCCGTCAAAATGGCCGATGAAGGTAGCCAGGCGCTTATACAGTTTAGCTCCCACGTCCCTTATCTCCAGGGCGTTCTCAGCGATCTCCTCCTGACGCCACCCGTAAGCAACTGTTTTTAGCAGGCTTATGAGGATGGTTGGTGTTGCGAGGATGACGTTGCTCTCAAAACCTCTTTCGGTAAGCGTCGGATCCTTTGCCAGGGCAGCCTGCAGAAAGTTCTCCCCGGGCAGAAACATGACCACAAATTCTGTTGAGTTGGGGATATGTTCCCAGTACTTCTTCGATCTGAGCGTGTCGATGTGGGATTTGATGTGGCCGGCGAAATCGCTGAGGTGCGCATCTTTTCCAGACTCTGATTCTGATTCAATGGCTTCGAGAAATGCTTTCATCGAGACTTTCGCGTCCACAATGATACATTTATTTCCCGGAAGGTTCACAATCAAGTCGGGTATATATATTCTGTCCTCGTCAGAAATTCCCTTCTGCTCAACAAAATCATAGTTTCTCTTCATCCCGGAAAGCTCGACGATTCTCCGGAGCTGGATCTCACCCCAGAATCCTCCAACCGGCGGCGATTTAAGAGCATTGACGAGTTTGACGGTCTCAACCTCCAGAGTCCGCTGCGTGCCGGCCAACTGTCTGACATGGGCCAGCAGATCCTTGTAAGCACCTTCCCTGGCTGTCTCGAGGTTGCGAATATTGATTTCGACCTTCTCCAGGGATTCTTTGATGGGAGCCACCAGATGGCCCACCGCCTCCTGGCGCTTCTCCAGGTCCAATCCGGCAAGCCGTAAAAATTCCTCATTACTGCTCTTCAGGGCATCCGAAGAGAGAGCCTTGAAAGCATCACCGAGGGTTTCCTTAGCGTTGTCGATGAGCTTAAGCTTTTCCTCAACGGATTCTCTCTCGTGCTGCAGAGTTGTTTCAAGGCGCACGATCTTCACACGTGCCATCTGCCAGGTGATGATGGCGCCGAGAACAATTCCGGCCGCGGCAACGAGAATAATGTAGGCGGCATGCATTATTCAAAACCTCCTCCTTCAGATGATGAGCACCATCATAATGGAGGGAGGGGGGGGAGTTCAACCTCGATTAAGAGGGCGGGGAGGAGACGCGGAGAGGGGGAGCATGGGCAAGTGGGTGCATATCGTTGTATCGAAGTATGGAGGTATCGGGGTAAGGGTGTGTCAGTTACAAGCGATCGTCATCGCGAGTGACCTGTGCAGTCATTGCGAACTGCCTGGATTGTGAAGCAATCTCAACTATACGAGACCGCTGCAGTCGCTTTGCTCCATGAGATTGCCACGACCCTCCGGGTCTCGCAATGACTGCGCTTTTTCTTGGATATTGGATAAAAAACCTTGGACCTTGGACACGGAATCCGAAACCCGGGACCCTGGACCAGGTTACCGAATCCGGGGAGCCGCAAGGGCGATCCCACAGTCACTGCAGGTGTCAAAACCGGCCCTGTACCCGGCACCGCACATAGGGCAGTTGGACTCATCCTTATTATTCGCAACCCCCTGTTTTTCCAGCAGATCTACAGGGTTCAACCCGGCTTTCATACACAGATCCCTGACCGCATCCTCCCGCAGGTTCCAGTACAGTTCATAATCCTTTGGCTCACTTCCGGTCCTGGAAAAAGTTATGCGGAGAAGCTCCTCCCTCACCAGGGAAGGGAGAGTGCCAGGAGCAAGCACGGCAGCGGCAGCGAGGTGATCAAAACCGGAGAGTAGTTCCCTCGTGAGCATGCTGACCGGATGCATGGCGCTTACGGGAAGCAGGATCAGATGAAGGATCATGTGAGATCTTCCTGAGACGTCGTCCATGAAGATGTTCCAATGGGCCGCGAGAGCCAGGGTCAGAACAATCAGATAATTGGCCGCGATAATAGAAACAAGGGTTCCCAGAAATAAAGTCATGGGTCTGTAAACCAGCGCGAAAGGCAGAACGATCATGACGTTGATAAAGAGAAGGGTAGACAGAGCCCTGAGCCAGTATAACTTCTCCCGACCGGTATCGATAACAGTCCTTACTGCTTCTGGATCCATGGATCGGGCCAAAGCGGCCAGGATCTCTTCCTTCCTGTCGCTCTGGGCAAGATCGACAAGTTTCCGCACAGAACGTACAGCCTGCCTGGCCGCGGCAGGCGACGACATTCTGACAGTCCATTTTCTGTTCACCTTCACCCGATGATCATCGTATCTTATGTCTCCCAGATCGTCGAAATCGATGAACGTGTATTCATCGTGGAAGTTCGCTCTTCTGTCATCAGCAGGAAACTGGCGAAAATAAAGGCCCCTGGCTGTTGCAAACAGTGAATTCGTTTGAGAGTGTATAACCCATGAACCGGGCAGGAGGCCTGCCAGATAAAACCCTGCCCTTCTGAGATTGAAGTCCCCTCGAAAACGCGATGTAAACCGGAGATGGGACATTCTCACCAGGAGAAGACAGTCCACGGCATACAGCATGATCAGATAAGGAAACAGTATCTGTAATATATATCTGATGTCCATTGGCCGCCCGCTGATCTGAAGATATCCGAACTATGTTATCGTTGCTGCCCCATTCTGACGGTTTCATGGCCGCCAAAAAAATTCCTGATCAATTTCCATATGACAGCGATAAAGGCAAGCATTGCTAATACGATAGCCTTTCCGAACCTGGCCAGAGCTTTGAAAAGACCGAACTTTACGGCCGCCGCACCCGCGCCTCCGGCTACCAGTGCTGTCAAACCGTACTTGGCAACCTTGTCACCCTGCACAAATTCGGTGTAGCGATTTCCACTCTTGTAGGACAGATTCTCAATTATCCCAGCCAACTGAGGTTTCAGGGCAGTCAGGGTTGAAGGATCAGCTACCAGCACCGCCGACACGTAACCTTTTCGTCCAAGCAGGCGGACATTGTAGTTCACAACCTGCCCCTTGTTATCCTCCGCGAGCATGGCCCAGGTGAGATTGTGCGTCCGTTCGTCATAATAGGGCTCTTCATACCACCCGGTGATCCTCAGGGGTGAGTAGCCCTGTTTAACGCGCTCGCCGTTGCTCTCCTCCGTCCCTTTACGATAGCTTTCCAGGATGGAAGCGGTGTCGATGTTGTCCTTGTCGTCATCCCTGATGTAGCCGACCGGGTAATGCTCAAAGACGATGAACCATGGACGCCACCATGCCGACCTCGTAATCTGTGGGAGGATTTCCGATATAGCTCATAATGGCCCGTGTATCTTCCCCATTGGCAAAAAGGTACTCAGGACCCAGGTCCATCTGGGCCAGGTTGGAACCGACATCAACCCTGGCTGGTCCTTCGATCCATGTGACCTGTGATTCCCCGGCAATACCATAGCCCTGGAAAACAAGAAAAATCCCCAGGGCCGCAAGGCTTAAACATCCTCCGATTCTGGAAACAGGCCTCGCAAACATGGCACATCCCTCCATCAGGGTTACATGGGCTCCCCCACGAACCTCTCCCTTCTGAGATGTCCTATATCTGCAACCAGAGTGCCACGATCACCACATGGTAAAATGATTTTAAATGTTTGACTTTAAAGGTTTTTTCCTGGACATGTTTGCGCGGGAGCAAATCTTATGCACTGAATATGGAAAAAGACCACACCAAATCGACAAAATTTGTCACTGTTGAGGGGATTGGGATGAAAACGAAAGAATCTTCATTCACCGCAGAGTGCGCCCTTCGACGCACTTCATTTGCTCAGGACAGGTGGAGGGGGGATAAAGGTTATCTACTTAAAATTTGGTTATTTAGACAGATTTGACAAGGATTTACAGGATTGCACTTCCGGGTCGAGAATCTGGTGTCTGATGTCTAGAAAATACGTGTTTTCTGAGAAAGCGTTAAAGGCTGTCTCACGCCCGTTCGTCACATATATCACGCCGCAGGCGTGATGACTCACTAAAGCCGCCAAGCTCGCAAAGAAGAACGCATGCCCCTCACCAAAACAGGTTGAGACCTTGCATACATGGATCAAAGTTCACTTTTGTCCATGTCAACAAGGCTCAACAACGGATTTCAGGGAAATCCCTCTCCTATG
>QIEJ01000017.1 GCA_003228585.1 Pseudomonadota bacterium | reverse complement strand
AGCCTTTCTCTGTGCCTTCGATGACTTGTGGTGGGTCAACTTTCCAGGCTCATACGTAAAACCATCCAGGTACGCTTAACCCGGAAGACCCTAAAATTCTATATTCCATATTCCAGATAAAGAGCAATAACAGACGATGTCACTGCGCGCGAGGTATCAGGCCGGGGGATTACCGCGCAAACCGTCCCCGGGATAATACTTCGCATAATATATGTTATGTAAAGTTAAGCTAAAAACTGTGTCACGCTCGTTCGTCACACCTGTCACGCCACGGGCGTGAGAAAGGTTTGGAATCTGGAATCTGGAATCTGGAATCCTAAAGATCCTCAGTGAGAACGCCGTGAAAGGGAGTGCCGCACTCCGGACAGGCCCCGGTATTCCCAAGGGAGCTTTCTGTGATTGAGAATCCTGACCTCTCCAGAAGGACATGACCGCAGTGATGGCATTTCGTCTGATCTGCCCCGTCGTGAACGTTGCCCAGGTAGACATATTTGAGACCGGCTTCCATGCCGGCCCTTTCGGCCCGTTTGAGGGATTCTGTATCTGTAGGCGGTCTGTCCTTCATGCGGTATACGGGGAAAAAACGGCTGATATGCCATGGGATGAGAGGGTCAACAGACGCAATAAACTCGGAAATGCGGGATATTGAGGTCTCATCATCGTTCAATCCCGGTATCAGAAGGGTCGTCACCTCCAGCCAGACTCCAGCCTGGTAAAGCGACCTGATCGTATCGAGGACCGGTTCCAGACTCGCTCCGCACACTTTCCTGTAATGGTCCTCTGTTGCGCCTTTCAGATCCACGTTTGCGGCATCAAGGACCGGTGTAATGGCCTGGATCGCTTCTGGTGTCATGAATCCGTTGGTGACGAAAACGTTTGTCAGTCCCCTCTCAGCAGCCATCCGCCCGCAATCAAGGGCGAATTCCATGAAAATGGTCGGCTCGGTGTATGTGTAGGAGATGGATCGACAGCCCGATCTCAGGGCCTGTTCCACAATATCGCCGGCCTGCCTTGTCCTTCCCGGAATAGTCTCCGATCGGGGGGCGAGAAGGCTGATCTCGTAGTTCTGGCAGTGGGAGCAGGAGAGGTTGCATCCGGCGGTGGCTATGGAATAGGACAGGCTGCCCGGTTGAAAGTGGTATAGAGGCTTCTTTTCAATGGGATCGACATTCTCCGCCACCAGCCTGCCGTATACCAGAGAGTACAGGATTCCTCCGCGATTCTCTCGAACCCGGCATGTGCCCCGCTTTCCGGGTTTGATAAGGCATCGATGGGCACAGAGGTGACAACGTACCTCTTCGCCATCCATTTTTTCGTAGAGGATCGCCTCATGGAGCATGAGGGCCGCCCTTGTCAAGTGGAGACAGGATCAAACCGGTTCTGACATTGAGGACATCGTATGGCTATTTTTTTCCCTCCGTAGATCCTTGCAGCGTCAATAGAGCCGACGGCCCCGCACTGGGGGCAGGAAATCCTGACCCGGGCATTCCTGTCCATAGCCATCGTGGCGTCCTCAGGGTTTGGTGTGAACAGACTGACGTCCTCCGCTGGCGACCTTGGCAAGACGACCTGGAGAGTGTGACTGCCCACTGTGATCCGGTCACCATCCTGGAGTGCGAAATCACGCGTAAAATGTTCATTTACAAAGATCCCGTTAAGGCTGTCGAGATCTCTGATAAATACCTTGCCCTCTCTCTCCTCAAGGACGGCGTGCTTTCTGGAAACCCCGGGATCATTGAGGACGATGTTCGACTCGGCTCCCCTTCCAATGATAAAGGGATAATCCGTAACGGAGATTCTTTTCAGTGTGCGGGTTTTGTCACGAACGATGAGTTCCGGGAGCGGCCTTGTATAGTACCGGTAAACACCCCCCCTGAAATCTGCATCCCCTTCCAGGTAATCGGAGGCCGGAGAGGTTGTCATGTCCTCGAAGACCCTGATCCTTGCCTGCTCCCCCTGGCTCTGGCTTATCTCGATCTTTCTGAAAAGATCTGCCCATTCCATACCCCCCGCTGATTGAACGATCTTGTCTGAAAAGTAGGCCTTGACCACCTTGCCTTCCTTCACAAAAGCCACACTGAAGCGTCCACCCTGGATCAGAGTCACGAGGGCATCTTTTCGATCCTCAAGTAAACGGACGACGAGGTTCTCGATCCTGATAAGATCTGATGATCCCTCCGTCTCAGGTGAACAGTCCTGAAGAACCAGGAGCGATTTCATGAGGACAGGGTCGGTTTGATAAAAGAAAAGCTTTTTTTGGGGGTTCTGAGCCAGATAGATGAAGAATTCCCTGATGCTGGTTGGCTCCAGGTCAATGGTTTTAGTTATCCTTCCGGCAGCGTAGGGTTTTCTCTGAAAAAACAGCAGATAGTACTGGGAATGGTCCTGTTCATCCCTGGAGGTGATGCAGAAGCCGTACTCCATTCCCTCCATCCCCTCCCTTCCCTCGACAATTCGGTCGAACAGAGCGGGATCGAGTACCACATTTTCATCAATAACTGAGGTGAAGGGAAAGGGAATCATTTTATCAATGTTATATCACCGGGGAATTGTTGACAAGGGCCTGCTATGACCAATAGAATGCGCTCCTGAATGGAGGTGTCATTTGGCAGACTTTACATCGGAAGAAGTTGTTAAAAGCAAAGAGAGAGGCGACAGCCTTGAGGGAGCCAACCTTGTCAGAATCTCCCTGCGGGGTAAGGACCTGTCAGGCATGAATCTTAAGGGCGCCAATCTGCAGTATGCAGACCTGTCTGAGGCCAATCTGAACAGAGCGGATCTGTCCGGAGCGGATCTCTCCTACGCAAACCTCGGCGGTGCCTCCGTAACAGGCGCAAACCTCGAGAAGGCAAAGATGACCGCTGTTGAGATCGTATCCGCGGACTTGAGGGAATCCAGCCTTACCGGGGCCGTCATGGACGATGCCCGGATCGATGAATGCAATCTGACCCTCGCCAACCTGACAGGAGCATCCCTGAAGAGGGCCGAAGGAGAAAACATCGTGGCATCCGGAGTGGTCCTCGACAGTTCCGATCTGGAGGAGGCCAGGATAAACGGGGCCAACCTGAGGGGGGCTTCACTCGTCGGTGCCAATCTTGTCCAGATATCCTTAGTCAGATCGGACATTTCCGGAGCTGATCTGAAAGGGGCCTGCCTGACACGGGCCGACCTCCAGGGTTCCGCTCTCTTTTCCACAGGTCTGGTCGAGGCGGATCTTCTGAAAGCATCCCTTAAGGGCATCAGGGCCTCAGGGGCCGATTTCTCCCTGGCGAACCTTACCGGAGCCGATTTTACCGGAGCTACTCTTCAAAAGGCGATCTTCAGAAGCGCGGAAATGGGACAGGCAGTGCTCAACGATGTAAAATGCCCCGAAGGCGATTTCAGCTTCGCGCATATGACCTATGTGATAGCGGAAGGATCGGATCTGACCAAGTGCACCTTCCTGGGAGCGACCCTTTCAGATGCCAAAATGAAAAAGTGCAATATGAACGGAGCGGATCTGAAACAGGCCGTTATGATCGGCTGCAGCCTCATCGGGTCGGATCTCACGGGGTCCAATCTCCAGAACGCAGATCTGTCCCGGGCCATCGTTGTCGGATCAGACCTGTCACGGGCCGACTTGACCGGCGCAACACTGGTGGGGGCTGATCTTCAGGACGCCAGACTCGACGGCACCAGGCATCCCTCCGCGGTTTAAGTTTAACCCAAAATCCAAAATCCAAAAGAAAGCGCAGTCACTGCGAGGAGCGTCGAGTCAAGCCGAGAGCGACGCGGCAGTCTCGTCCTTTCGAGATCGCCACGCTCCCAAATAAGACAGGTTGCTCGCGATGACAATCACTGTTTCAGGATGGATTTGAGTTCTTCGAGAGCGGCGTCCACATCCGGATACCGGTTATCCACATTCTTTTCCATACATCGCAGGACAAAACTGGTGAGGTTCTCGGGAAGCGAGGGATTGTGTTTTGATGGAGGCGGGGGGGCGCTGTGAACATGGTGGTACATGACATCCCCCTCTTTGAAAGGCACTGTACCGGTCAAAAACTCGTAAACAGTGACGCCGACTGCATACAGGTCGGCTCGATTGTCCACCTTTCCACCCAGAATCTGCTCCGGAGCCATGTAGTAGGGGGTTCCGGCCATCTG
This sequence comes from Pseudomonadota bacterium, assembly GCA_003228585.1. Classification (GTDB taxonomy): domain Bacteria; phylum BMS3Abin14; class BMS3Abin14; order BMS3Abin14; family BMS3Abin14; genus SZUA-204. Next base: position 5,431 of record QIEJ01000017.1, on the reverse strand, counting down.
GGTGTGGGTTTTTCGTCCCTCCTCTATGGCTCGCGCCAGACCGAAATCTGTGATCTTGACCATCTTTTCTTCCTGAGACCATAGCAGGTTGGCAGGCTTGATATCCCTGTGCACAATCCCCCTTCCATGGGCATATGAAAGAGCGCGCAGGATCTGGACAGTGAGAAGCAGGGCCGGTTTAAGCTCGAACTTTCCCTGTTTTTCGAGGAGGGCCTTGAGTGAGTCTCCCTCGATATATTCCATAATGATGTAGTACTCTCCCCTGCTCTGGTCAGCATCGTAAATGGTCACGATGTTGGGATGAGAAAGCTTCGCTGCCGATTTGGCCTCCCTGAGAAACATATCGAGAACACGTTGATTTTTCCTGACCTGGGGAGGAAGAGCCTTGTACGCCACAATCCTGTCAAGAAGTGTGTCACGGGCTTTGTAGACAATTCCCATCCCTCCCCTTCCCACCTCCTCCAGGAGTTCATAGCGGCTCTCTTTGCCGGGAGAAGCGCCGTGAACCGCGGCAATCGTCGTGTCCGGGGAAACATCACTCACGTTGATCAGACTGCCGGACCCGGGAGTCGAGGACCCGAGCACCGCTTTGAGGGATTGGACCTGGTCCCTGACATCCCGGTAATGATAATCGACGAGAAGGATCTTCTCCAGGAGGGACAGGGCCCCCTGTAACTGGCCATCCTCCTTGAGGGCGGCTGCAAAACGGTAGAAGGAATCCAGATTTTCTCTGCGAACATTCTCCTCCCCATGGGCGTTCTGGTAACTTGCTATGGCCAGGGACCACATCTTCTGGCCGAAGAAAAGGTCACCTAAAAGACGGTTTGCTTCAGCAAAGTCGGGACTGTTTCTGTGGACCTTCTGCAGGGCGTCTGTAGCCTCTCTATCCTTGTCGAGCTTCATAAGGCACCTTGCAGCCTGGAAGTGCTCACCAGCCTCGAGCAGGGCCTCAGTCTCGCGTTCCGTCTCTCCCATTTTTCGGAAAATCCGGGAGGCTTTCTGTGCGTGGCCGGATGTCAGAAGAAGGTTGGCGGCCTCCGGAAGTTTTTCCAGCTCTATGAGAATGTCAGCGGCTGCTCCAGTCTCCCCGGCCCGTGTAAAAGCGTCAATCGCTTTCTCTTTTTCTCCCGTGTCAACATAGATCTGTGCTGCGCGCGTCCATTCGCCAAGGCGTCCGAAGAGTTCTGCTGAATCGGAATGTTTCCCTTCAGCAAGGAGGGCCTTGGCAATATCAAGTCCACCCTCCTCCGGGGTACCGGATGACTCCAGGACCCGGGCAGCTGACTCGGTGTCCCTGGCCTTCATATACAGCTCGGATGCCTTCCGATGTTTGCCCATTTCCTCATATAGAAGGGCGGCTTTATGGTAAAGACCTCCGGTTTCCAGGACCTGGGCCGCTTTGCTTCGCTGATTGCCCTGGACCAGGCAGGAAGAGGCCAGGGCGGATAGATTCTTTGTAACCCGGTCTTCATCAGGGTCCAGTGAGGGGTCCCTCCTGCTCACCCTGTCCTGAAGAGCGTGCATGAGATTTGATGCCGCTCTGGAATATTCCCCGGACTCTGAAAGCAGTTCGCCGGCCTTCTGATAATAGCCGATCTTCTCGTAACTATCGGCTGCCTGAACGGATTTCCCGGCCTTGACGAAAAGGGGCGCCGCCTCATGATGGAGACCTGCCTGGATCAGATTCTCAGCCGCCAGGCCGTATTCCCTGGCCTTAAGGAAGAACTCGGCGGCCCTGTCATGGTTCTCGAGTCTGACGAAACACTGTGCGGTGTTTTTGTAATCGTTCATCCCCATGCATGCTTCAGCGGCCTTTTCGTAGTCCTCGATCTTGACAAAGGCCTGGGCAGCATCCTGGTAATGCCTGGCGGAAAGATAATAATCGCCCGCCTCAGCGAAATTTCCCTTCTTCTTTGCCTTCCTGGCTCTCTTCAGGAGCACCCTTACAGGCCTGTCCGATGGGGACGGTTCAGATCGGGTTGGTATGGCGAGAAGAACCAGGAATAGAAAGGAAAGACCGCCGGCAGTGAATGTCACGGTATCCATGAGGTCCAGCCCCCACGGTGATAGAATCGAGTGCTGGGCCAGGAAGCCCTCGATTATCGCTTGATACTCCTTCAACATTGCAGGGGATTATATGGAAAAAGTGATGAAAAACCTAGTACGAAGTACGAGGTTCGAAGTACCTATGCCGTAAAGCATCTCGATTTGTCAGGCAGCCTCGACTTGCCGAGATTGCCGCGTCGGCCAGAGTTGGCAGCCCTCCTCGCAATGACAACCGTTTTTTTGGATCTTGGATCTTGGATTTTGGATCGATCTTAACGGAACAGCTGCAGCATGAGAAAAGTGGCTAATAACTGGATACCAACGAGGCTGCTGGTGTAAAGCCTGGCCGGCCTTGTGACGATTGTCGTCCTGTGATCCCTGATGGCCTGAAAAATGCTCTCCTGATCCCATTCCGCATCAATAATGGTATACGTGTAATCAAGCTGCTTGAGGGAGTGGGCATCAGACAGGCCCATGATGGGCATATTCTTCGAGGAGGCGAATTTCTGGGCCTTGCTGTTGAAATTCACCTTTCTGGTATAGAGGTGGGAGAATTCAACGGCATCAAACAGCCCGGAAAAACGGTTGAGCAGGTTCCCGAGACAATTGTAGTTCGGGTAGAACGGATGAGGCGCGACAACGAAGACGCCCCTGGAGTGAAGTCTTTTGAGATCGAAAAAGGTCAGCCTGTCCCATTTCTCATCCATACCGTCCACACCGTACAGGAGCACATGCTTGCCCATAACGGTAGCTTCAACACCGGGGATGAGAAGAACTCCCCTCTCTTTCGCATAATCCGCAAGGTACTGGCTGTAGGTGACGATGTTGTGATTGGTTATGGAAATAACCTCATACCCATGTCCCGCTGCTGCATCGATGAGGTCTTCTGCGCTGTACTGGAGCTGGTGTCGCTGATCTTCCTTGGTGTGCAGGTGAAGGTCACATTTTAATCGCATCCGGGTTTTTTCCTCCATGTGATGATTTTAGCCGAACTGTGAATAACAAAATTGAAATACTTTGTCAACTTATTACAGCTCCCAACGGTCCTGATCAGGGGATCTTTCATCGTAGCGAAACGGCTCGTCCCTTCTATAACCGGAGAGCTCTTTCATCTTAAGACCGGTGTACCTGGCTATCTGTCGCCGTCTCAGGAAGGCGATGACAGTGAGGATAACAAACAGCAGCATAAACAACAATTTGACAACACCTGCGCTCCTGGATTTATCGACGACGGTTTCCGGCAGCGGTGTCAGTCCTTCCATGGTTCCGGGTATCACGGCCACGAATCTGCTGAAGACCCAGGCTTCGCCCCCGTCCTCGAGTGTGATGTGACACCACAGCCCCTCAGTGCTGATCAGGGGAAATTCGTCCCCTGCCTGGGCCTGAAAAAGCACCGCAAAGCTGGTTCCAGGGCCCTGCCGCACATTAAGCACGCTGCTTTCCACCCTTACGTAGTCGGCGTAAGCAATACTGCTGAAACATACCGTAAACAGGAAAAATGCCGGTATAAAGAGCCACAGCGGAAGATTGATGGTATTTCTGGAAGGCAACATCTGGAGAGAAATCTAGTACTTGCCAGGCTCGATGTCAAGGGGCATGTCAGAGATTCCCCTCGATGACCCCCCGGACATCTGCCATCAGCTCAAGGCGGTCATCATAGGACATGTCCGAGGTGGGAATGGGACTGTCGATGATGACCTCCACCTCTCCTCCGATGGAAGTGATATCGCTTTTTGGCATGGCCTTGTGGGTGCCCCTTATGGTCACGGGAAGTATTGGGAGTCCCAGGTCAATGGCCATCACGAAAGCGCCCTTTTTAAAGGGCAGGAGTCCTCCGTCAGCAGATCTGGTTCCCTCAGGAGCCACGACAACAGAAAAGCCAAGCCTGCGTATCCCTGCCGCCAAAGTGTCGAACCCGGCGAGAGAGTGTTCTCGATCTTTCCTGTCAATAAGGACATGCCCCATTCGTGTAACCGCCCTTCCGAAGATCGGTATCTTCATTAATTCCTCCTTTCCAACAAACCTGAGCTGGAGAGGAACCGCATGAACGAGGACAGGGATATCAAGCTGGCTCTGATGATTCATGATCACCACAAAAGGCCCCCCTTCCCGGTTGATGCTGTCCAGCCCAGTAGTTTTGACTTTGATACCGGTGACAAAAAGGATAATTCTGGCCCAGAACCTGACGATGTAACGATAGACTTTCATACCGCCACGATCAAAAAAACAGGCGATCACCGCGCAGGCGGAAAGAAATATCGTTATGGGGAAGACCAGTATCAGCGACCGGACCCCGATGAACCAGCGGTGAAGGGAGTTCATGGCGGAGAAACTACCACCAGCGCCCGATCGAGTAAAGACTTATGGGTCTTCCGGATAATGCGTACCTCAATGTCTTTTACCACCAATTTGTTTCATGGAGGGTTCGCCCCTCGACAGGCTCAGGGCAGGCGGGGTTTCACAGGGTGACATATCCTCCTCACCGAAGCTGTTTGAGCCTTGCCGGTCGGGATAAAAGTGAACTTTGATCCCGAGTCGCAAGGCTCAGCCAGCTGATTTCGGGGAAATCTCTCTCCTCATGGGAGAGATCAGGTGAGGAGGATCTTTGTTCATGAACTCCTTGGCGTCCTTTGCGGCTTGAGTGACCGGAGGGAACGGGCGTGAGACAGAATCTTTGTGAAACCCTGCCTGCCCTGAGCCTGTCGAAGGGTGGAGTGACCTTTTAATGGTCACACTGTGGTAAATCAGCTTCTGCGATGAGCCGGCGTGATGAAGCAATCCCGGGAAGATGAGACTGCCACGTCGCTCTCGTCTCGACTCGTCGCTTCTCGCAGTGACAGGCGTTTTATTCTGGAATCTGGAATTCGACTCAGATCAGCGCCTGGATCGTTCCGGACAGTTCCTTGAACGGAATGGGTTTGGTGAAAGTTCTTTTGGCCCCGGCATCCTCGGCGGACTGGATCACACTGGTAGAATCGTTGGCGGTGATCACGAGGACATCCAGTTCGGGTTTCATAACCAGGGCCTTTCTGATGAGTTCCAGACCATTCATTTCCGGCATCATCAGATCTGTGATGAGAATGTCAATTGGTTCCTTCTCCAGAATCTCCAGTGCCCTGACACCGCTCTCCGCATCCAGAGTCTCAAAACCTTCAGCTTCCAGATACCTGCGAAGGGACCATCTGACCAGGTGTTCGTCGTCGACAACAAGTATTTTCAGTGTGGGTTTTTGCATGCCTGGATTGCATAAGCAAAAGACGAGCCATTTTTGTCTGGGAGGACGTTGTGAAAATAGTTATTAAAAACAAGCAGATATCTAGAATACAGATATGAAACTAACTCGGCTGCCGTGTTAAATCACCCATAAAGGGATTTTCACCCAGTT
>QIEJ01000073.1 GCA_003228585.1 Pseudomonadota bacterium | reverse complement strand
TATAAGATTCGTACTCTGACACCGATGACAATGCGCAATTTCTTTGCCTGAAGAGGGAAAACGTAAAGCCGGGACCACATGGTGGATTGCAGCATCTGGGCAAAGTTTGCTACTATTTACGATACGACCCCACACTTTCACTCTGTCGAGGACAGGCCGGATATGGGAACCATTCTGATCATTGACGATTCTACTAAAGTGCGGGAGGAGTTGATCCGGATCCTCACCGCTGACGGGGATTTCGAGATTTTTCTCCAGGCGCCGGACGGCGCGGTGGGTCTGAAGGTCTTTTCCGACCCGGGGCAGATTGTGGATGTGGTGTGCTGTGATCTGAACATGCCCCAGATGGACGGATACCAGTTCCTCCGCATGGCGAGGGCCAACCCTGAACTCACTAACATCCCCATCGTTGTGCTCACATCAGAGTCCGATGAAAGCGGCGTGGTCAAGGCGTTCGAGCTCGGCGCCAACGATGTCATCTCCAAGCCGTTCATTCCGTCAATCCTCAGGGCCCGCCTGAAGAACATGCTTCACATCAAGCACATGCAGGATCTGCTCAGAGCCCAGAGGGACATAATGGAGGAGATTGCCACCCTGGATTCCCTGACCAACCTTGCCAACCGGAGGGCTTTCAGGTTGTCGCTGGAGAATGAGTTCAACCGTTCCTTAAGATATGGGGATCCTGTTAGTCTTCTCCTTGCGGATCTGGACCACTTCAAAAAGATCAACGACACTTATGGCCACCCCTGCGGAGATGCGGTTCTGAAAGAAACTGGCCGGATCATTCTCAATGCCATGAGGAAGGTCGATCTTGTTGCCCGTTTCGGGGGGGAGGAGTTTGTGGTGATCATGCCCAGCACCGGTCTCGACGGCGCATGTTTAGCGGCGGAAAGAATCAGGGCTGCCGTTGAGAATCATCATTTTGAAGGTTTGCCCGAAGCCGGGAACATAACTGTCAGCATCGGTGTGACCACGCTGTTCGAAGATGTTGAGGATATGGACGGTCTTATAAAAATGGCCGACGACGCCCTGTACAGGGCTAAGGCTAACGGGAGAAACAGAGTCGAAAAACAACGATACGCTTAAATAAGAGGGTCATCCCAGAAATGAGTACCTGTAGGATTCCGGATTTCAGGTTTTTCATCCAGGATCCGAAGCCAGGCGCAGTCATTGCGAGGAGCGTCGAGCGGTACGAGAGTGACGTGGCAATCTCATGCGCAGCCTTAACCGCAGAGCCGTTCGCAGTCAAAGCCTCGCTCGCCCAGTTCTCTTAAAATCAGGCTGCAAGAGGACAACCTTCCTTAATCTTCCTCTCCCCCATGGCAGGCCGAGGTGGGGGTGAAAATTCAAAGAAGAGGAGCGTTATAAAAAGGGGTTTCCCGGGTTTAACCGCTCGATTTCTCGCAGAAAACCAGCTTCACTTCGCGTTTAACCCGGAAAACCCCTTTTGCTCCAAATCCGAAGGGGCTCCTCTTTGCTCCGAACGTCTCTTGTCCGATAGTATGCACATATTATTCAACAACAGTGTCATAGCGAGGAGTGACGAAGGAACGATGCGGCAATCTCTCATAAAAGCTGATTTACCGCAAAGATTATGTCTCACACCCGTTCCCTTCCACCTGCGCTTCCCCCGTCGCTAAAGCTGTGGGGGACAAGAAAGCTTCGGCGGACAGGCCGGTTACCCTGTGAAACCACGCCTGCCCTGAGCCTGTCGAAGGGTGGAGCAGCCGCCAGATGGCTGCGCTGTGGTTCAAGCTCTTAACATTCTGTCTAAAACCAAAATGAGGTACGCATTATCCGGAAGACCCAAATAAGAAAATCCTGTCAATCATGAGGTCGAATCCGGGCCGTTCGCTTACTGGGACCACCGGCAGGACCTGGCCGACGAGTTCGGGTGCGTTACTAGTAATTAATCCCATACCAAAGGGGTCGGACAGCAACAGCAGGAATCAGAGTGTCACCTGATTTTCTTGTGGCGATAGATTAGTTTGGTGGTTTCCTTTCCGCTGAGGACCACGATGCCCAGATTTTCAAAAGACCAGAAGTGATCTTTTTCCCCGATAGTTCCGATAAAACTATAGCGTTCTTCGAGATCTTTGCGTTGGACGGAATCGTAAGAGTACTTCTCATCGAGGAGCACCTCCATTTCACTGGCTGAATCACCTTCAATGTGGATCTCGATGATCTCCAGCAATCCGTGCGCTCCCTGATATTCAACCCTGCTGACCTGAAAACCTTCCAGGGATTCAATGGTTTCTGTTGAGGTGTATCGGTTCCTGGACATTCTCTGAAATGGCAGTTTCCGATCGTTGTAGATGGCCTTCAGATCCTCCATGGAACCGCCGAGCACGACACCAAGGACATCATGGGTTTGCGTCTGCATCGGAACATGCCCACAGGCGTGAAGGGAGAACTGCAACGCCAGAGCGATCAGGGGAACAAGAGCTTTTTTTTTCACTGGATACACTTCCCTATGGCGCAGCTTCGATCCACTTGACAATGTCAGTGGATTGTTCAGGTCGAAAAGAGAGCCCGGGCAACGATTTTCCTATATACTATACTCTATTACAAATACTTGTACTGATATCGTACCAGAAGATTATGGTACCAATGGCTTTGCGGTGCCGTTTGTTATTGTCCGGTGTTTCGATTATTTTGTCTGTCAAAGGAGGTTAACATGGCCGATCTGTCCGTCACCTACATGGGCATGGAATTGGAGAATCCCATCGTTGTAGCGAGTTCCAGCTTGACCAGTACGTTGGAGGGCGTCCGGCACTGCGCGGACTCAGGCGCCGGCGCGGTGGTCCTGAAATCCATTTTTGAGGAGCAGATCGAAGCCGAGACCGCAGAGGTCGAGCGGGAGGCCATGCCGTATCAGCATCCTGAGGCTTTTGATTACGTTCGTCAGACGGCCATGCAGATGAGCCAGGACAAATACCTGAAGCTCATAAAGAACTCGAAGAAAGCGGTCTCCATTCCCGTTATCGCCAGCCTGAACTGTGTCAACCCGGGCTGGTGGACGAGTTATGCTGTCAAGATCGCCGATGCAGGGGCCGATGCCCTCGAGCTCAATATCGCACTCCTGCCCACCGACCCCTTACGCACCGCCAGGGAGATCGAAAGAACATATACCAAAATCATCGACAGTGTTCTGAGGAAGATCAATCTGCCGGTGGCGGTCAAGATCGGCCCATATTTTACTTCCCTTCCACACATGGCCAGGGAATTGTCGGGAGCAGGTGCCTCGGCGCTGGTGCTCTTTAACCGTTTCTACCAGTTGGACATCGATATCGAGAAGATGTGCCTGACACCCGGTTATCACTTCAGCTCTCCGGATGAGATACACGTCCCTCTCCGTTGGGTAGCCATTCTTTTCACTCAGGTCAGGTGCGAACTGGCCGCGACAACAGGGGTCCATGAGGGCGCTGCCGTGATCAAACAGCTGCTTGCCGGGGCCCGGGTTGTTCAGGTCTGTTCTACACTTTACAGGAATGGTCTGGGGCGGATCGAGGAAATGACCAGGGAGCTTTCCAGCTGGATGGACAGGCAGGGGCACGGGGCCATAGAGGATTTCCGAGGCAGGATGAGCATGGAATTCAGCGACAAGCCGGAGCAGTACGAGCGGCTCCAGTATATCAAAGTCTATTCCGGACTGGGTTAAAACGCGCCGATCAGTTGACGTCCCTCTCTCTTCTCACGTCCGGCCCGTACCGGACATAGCGCACGGTTCGCTCCCTGGGCTCCGTGATCTCCCCGAGGAAGAAGACCACGATGGAAAGAATGAGAGAGAAAAGGACGGCCCACCAGAACCCGAATACGTGAAACCCGGGGACAATGGCCGCGGCCAGAAGGACCATGAGGGCGTTCAGCACGAAAGTGAACAGACCCAGGGTCAGGATTGTGAGGGGCAGAGTGAAGATGAACAGCACCGGACGCAGGAACCCGTTGACGAAACCGAGGATAATCGCGGTCAACAGCGCCGCGAAAACTCCATCGAGCCGGACTCCTGGAAGGATGAAGGTAGCCATGCCGATGGCCAGCGCGTAAACGAACCAGTTAACCAGAAAGCGCACGGTAAAACTCCTTGGTGTCGAGTGATCTGACTTATTAATATATATTACAGGATAGCATAAACCAATCACAGGATCTCTTGTGGGAACTGATAAAAGATGACGATTGTTTTTCTTCTTTACCTGACAGCCCCTTTTGCCTTGCTTGGGTTGCTCTACCTGCTGGGCATCAGATCCAGACGACTTTCTCTGGTCATACCGGCGGGTTTCTACCTGCTGCCTGTGGTGATGGTGGCGGGGTTGTACCTGTTTCGCGCCCCCATCCAGCAGGGAAAGGTCCTCGCTGATCTGGGGCCCATGCTCAACCTTGTTTTCCCGGCCCGCGATCTCTATCTGCCCCTGGCCACGGTGGAGCTGGAGGATGGCCAAAAAGAGTACACCCTTCACTTTTCCCACAAGTACGTCGGCATGCACGCCGTGGAGATCGCCAGCCCGGGAAGAGGTAGCATGCAGAGTGAGGCTCAGGACCTGAAGGTCTCCTGGAAGGTTTTTGACGGCGACCATCAGCTCCTTGAGGCCGGGCCTGCCAAAGGATCCCGGTTCTGGGGAAAGGACGATCACGGGAATCACTTCCTGTGGTATCGCGTACCGAGGGATTTGCCTGCCGGAAAACAACTGACGGCCAGGGTGATTATCTCAGGTGACCTGAGCGGGTACCTGGAAAAAAGACCCTCCGCGACGCTCAGCGTCACTAAACTGTCGGACGAGTAAAACAACAAGTGACCTTGAACCAATCCGGACCCGCGGCTAATTTTCCAGGGAATAGGCGGTGGCAACACACAGTGGAGGATTGGGCCGGTAGCCGGAGCAGGAGAGGGCACATGCGCAGCCGCACACCCTCGAAAAACCAGCAGTGATAGGTAAGTTGTTCTTCCCGACGGAAACTTTATCAAAATCCATGCAAAATGGAAATATGGTATAGTGCCAAAAGGCTCTGACACAGACTGGAATTGCCAAAAGGAGGACCAAAAATGCGCAAGTTGTTGCTGAGTCTCATATCAATTCTTTTCATCTGCTCGTCAGCTATCGCTGCAGATGGCCTCGTCAGCATTAAGAGTTCTCACGACGTGAAAGTTACAGCGGACCGCCTCGAGGAGGTCTTGGAAACGAAAGGCATGACTGTGTTTACGAGGATCAATCATGCCCAGGGGGCGCAAAAGGTTGGAGAAAAGCTGCGCCCGACCGAATTGGTTATCTTTGGGAATCCCAGGGTGGGCACACCGTTGATGCAGTGCGCTCAGAGCGTTGCCATCGACCTTCCCCAGAAAGCTTTGATCTGGGAAGATGAAGCGGGACAGGTGTGGTTGTCTTATAACGACCCTGAATATCTGGTTAAGCGACACGATATCAAGGGGTGTGAGGAGGTCATAAAGAAAATAGAGAGTGCCCTGGGTAATTTTGCCAGGGCTGCTGCCGCACAGTAGGTCTGAATCCGAATCCAGAACCTTTCATGGATTTACAGGAGGGCTAGCGGAAGAAACTTGGTGCCAGACACCGGGAGTTGAGGTGGAGACGATGCTTTTCTGAAATGGAGCCTACGGTTTCTGGTTGTCTTCCAGGAAGGCATCTTTGAGGAGGCGGCTCTGGAGGTCAAAGGCGTGCCTGGGGTCGGCGGGCTGTCCGATGATAGCGATTTCCTGGGTCAGCAGGCGAGCGATATGCATGACGTGTGTGTCCCTTTTTCGCATCTCCCGGCGATATAGCGGGTGGTCCTGGTTGATATAAACCACGTTGTTCTCGGTGAAGCATTCTGGTCCGTCGGCGCCGAAATGGTCCAGGCAGCATGTGATTCCCATCTGCCCCAGTTTGATCTTCTGGATGACGGCCCTGGGTGTCAGGCGCCTGACGGTTGGTTCCTCCACCCGAGGTTCCTTGTCCTCCCCTCCGGGATCCTCCGCCCCGGGTGTCACCTCCTCAACGGAGGGTTCTCCTGTTTCTACTGCCTTCTCGTCTGTCACAGCCGCCTCTCCCGGGCCATCACCCTCTTCCCCAATGGGGACCGGGCCGAAGGGGGAGAGCTCGGGGTTTCTCGCCAGGGCTTCCTGGATCCTGATGAGGGCTTCCTTCAGGACCCTCCTGTAGCGGTTCTTCTCTTTCCGGCTGCTCAGGGTTTTAAGGGACCTCCGAACCTCCTCCATGACTTCGAGCGCTGTCTTCCTGAAAGCCTCGTATTCCGGGGAGTCGGTTATGAAACCGCTCCTGTCGCTGGTGATGGGAACAAAATCGGCATTGATCTCCCCCCGGATGCGCGCCGCATCCCCTCCCCAGGCCTCCATGCCGAACATCTCCCGCTTTACCAGGACTCCCTTGACCTTCACCTGAACTCCCATATCCCTGGTGGAACTCCGCGATTCAGGCAGGATATAGATCTCTCCGTGGATGAGTCCGAAGTCATTGCCCTCCATGAAGGGAATCCGGTGGCCCGAAAACTCCCGGGGACGGACCTCTTTCCCGTTCAGGATCACTTTGAAGTGGGGAGCGCGGATGGGGACGCTCTCGGTGATGACCCTTTCCAGGTCCTCCGAGGTGAAGTTCTTTTTCAGTTTGGAGATGATGACGGTGGTCCCTTCACCCCGGGAGGGATCGGGCTCGTGGACGTTTAGAGGTAGAGTCCACTGTCCTGGTTCCGCTTCCCAGGATGTCTTATCGAAGATCACCGAGGCGGCGAAATCGCCCCGCTGAGTGGCGACCTCGAACTGTTCCCCTGTGGTGAGCGCGGCGAACTTGCCGATGCCGAACTGGCCGATGAGTTCCCGTTTGAAGCGGGGGGAATTTTTCCGGATCCGTTTTTCCGGTGAGCCGATGTTGAAGTACTGGGTGAGACCCTCCAGGTCCATCCCGTTTCCGTTGTCCCATACAGCGATGCGGTTCTCGTCCACCGACACCCGAACCTCGGTGGCGTCGGCGTCATAGGAGTTGTTGATGAACTCTCTGATAAGCTCGATGCTCCTTGAGTAGAGCTGCTCGCCGATGGCGATCAGGTGACTCTTGTCCACTATCACCGGAATGGTCCTGTGCTTTTCGTCCATGAGACCCCCGTCAATGTCACCGGTGTTTGACTTCATAAAATCAACCAGCGGCGTTGGTAGATCAGCTGCGCCCGACCGAATTGGTTATCTTCAGAAGCCGCCAGGTGCGGCGAGCCTGTCGAACCATGTCTTTGCGTGAGGGGGAGTTCCTTCTGAAAACGGTGGGTTAACTTTCCTCGGTGGATTCTTCCACATCCGTGGCCGGTTCTGCATTCTCTTCAGTCGCGGTTTGCTCTGCGTTCTCCTGAGCCTGCTGCTCTTTCTTCTCCAGTTTGCGCTGCCGCTTTTCTTCCTGCTTCTTTTTCTTTGCCATCTCCTTCTGGCGTTTTTCAAATCCGTAATTAACACGCCTCGCCATTGTACCCTCCTGTGAATTTGCAGATTTTGCCTAGTATAGCATCATCCTGATATAAATTCCCCCCTATCCAACCCCGGTGCTCAGGCCCCCTGCCTGGAGGGTGTGGACGATTGGGTCCCTGCACTTCGGTTGCTGAATGAGGGGCGCCTGTTTTTACGGTTGCCCGGATGTCTGTTCCTCCGGCTCTTTCCGTTCCCGTTGCCCCGTGTCCTCTGATCCTGGTCCCGAGGTTTGAGGATTTCCATAAACGGGGCCGGGATGTGCCAGGGATGGTCCTCCGACACCGGAACCTGTGTCCTGATCAGGCGCTGGATGTTCTTCAGGAAAGCTCCCTCGTCCGAATCGCAGAAGGAAATGGCGATCCCATCCGCCCCTGCCCTGGCCGTCCTGCCTATACGGTGAACGTAGCTTTCCGGGATGTTGGGCAGGTCGTAGTTGATGACGTGGGTAATGCCGTCAACATCTATGCCCCTTGCGGCAAGGTCGGTGGCCACCAGGACCCGGGTCCGCCCCCGGCGGAAGTTCTCAAGTGCCCTGGTACGACTGGTTTGGGATTTGTTGCCGTGGATCGCTTCGGCCTGGATTTTAGCCTTCTCCAACTGCTTCACTACCTTGTTGGCTCCGTGTTTGGTCCGGGTAAAAACCAGTGCCCTCGATACCTCGGGGTCGTTGAGGATGTGTGCCAACAGATCGCGTTTGTCCTTACGGCTTACGAACATTACCTTCTGATCGACGCTCTCCACCGTGGTGGCAGAGGGGGCCACTTCCACTTTTGTCGGGTTGGTGACCATGCTGTTAGCGAGCCGGACGATCTCCGGCGGCATGGTGGCGGAGAAGAAGAGCGACTGCCGCTTCGAAGGCAGGACGGAGATAACCCTGCGAACATCGTGGATGAATCCCATGTCCAGCATCCTGTCCGCCTCGTCGAGGACAAATACCTCGAGACTGTCCAGGCGCAGATGCTTCTGACCCATGAGGTCGAGAAGGCGTCCCGGTGTGGCAACCAGGACGTCTACACCTCTGGCAAGAGCTTTCACCTGGGGAAACTGGCCTACTCCACCGAAGACTACTGCCCGGCTGAGACGCAGGTGGCGGCCGTAGACCTTGAAGCTTGAGTCGATCTGTGCGGCCAGTTCACGGGTGGGCGTCAGAACGAGAACTCGGGCTGAACGGGGCGCCGCGGGTCTCCGCTCCTGGTGAAGGCGCTGGATGATTGGCAGGGCAAAGGCGGCTGTTTTCCCCGTCCCGGTCTGGGCGCACCCGAGAAGGTCGCGTCCCTCAAGAAGGCGGGGAATGGAGGCCTCCTGAATGGGAGTGGGATGTGTATACCCCTCATCCCGGACGGCGCGCTGAAGTTGTTCGATAAGATTTAACTCGTTGAAGGTCATTTTACTCATATGTCTCATTTCTGGTTCACACCTGTGCGGCCCGCAAAACGCTGCAGAGGATTTTGAGTGATCCGGTTTGGGCTCGTCGAACGAGATCGTCGGGAGGAATACTTCAGGGAACCGGGAGGAAAGAGGAATTACTTCAGGTGCCTTGAGGGACTCTTGATCCGCTTGGATGATCCATTCGAGCGGCCTGCATGGGGAAGCTGATTCATCCCGTAGCAGGCCTGCGGGCCACCCCTTGTACCACAGGCAGACATGAAAGCAAAGGGTTTTCAGGGTTGACAAACGCTTCTGCCGCCTGCATAGTTCGCCAGCCTTATGGGTGCTCGCTCGTCCGGAGGCAGGAAAGGATTAAGAGTGTAATGAAGGAATCAATCCGCAACATAGCCATCATCGCCCACGTCGACCACGGGAAGACAACCCTGGTGGACGCCATGCTGAAGCAGTCCGGTGTATTTCAGGAGCACGAGGTCATCAACGACAGGATCATGGATTCCCACGACCTGGAACGGGAGCGGGGAATAACCATCCTGTCGAAGAACCTTTCCATCCGCCAACATGGCATGAAGATCAATATTGTCGATACGCCGGGACACGCCGATTTCGGAGGCGAAGTGGAGCGCATCCTGAAGATGGTTGACTCGGTTCTGCTACTGGTTGACGCATTTGAGGGCCCCATGCCCCAGACACGGTTTGTGCTCAAAAAATCCCTGGACCTCGGCATCAGACCGATCGTGGTGATCAATAAAATTGACAGATCCGGCGCACGCCCTCACAAGGTCGTTGACCTGGTGTTTGACCTTTTCTGTGAGCTGGACGCAAGCGATGAACAGCTGGACTTTCCGGTCGTCTATTCCAGTGCCAGGGACGGATATGCAAAGCGTGAACTGGAGGATCAGTCTTCGGACCTGGAGCCGCTCTTCTCGGCGATTCACGACCACGTTCCCCCCTTTGAAGGTGATCTGGACGCACCTTTCCGGATGCTCGTAACCCACATCGACTACGACGACTATATCGGCAGAACCGCCACTGGAAAGGTTTTCAGCGGCGGTGTGAACACCGGCGACAATATATCCCTGGTTAAGCAGGACGGCTGCGTGGTGACTGGCAGGGTTTCGAAGCTTCTTGGATTTGAAGGGGTGAAGCAGGTTGAGCTGACTGAAGCCAGAGCCGGGGACATCGTGACCCTGGCCGGCTTTGAGGAGGTAAGTATCGGTGAAACCTTCGCCTCCACCGAGTGTCCTGAGGCGCTTCCCTACGTGTCCATTGATGAGCCGACGATCGCCATGAATTTCATGGTCAATTCATCTCCGATGGCCGGACAGGAAGGGAAGTACGTCACCTCCCGGCAGATATTCGAGAGGCTGTCCAGGGAATTGAGGACCAACGTTTCACTGCGCGTCGAGAAGACCCAAAGCCCCGATTCGTTCAAGGTGTCCGGCCGCGGGGAACTGCACCTTTCAATCCTCATTGAAAATATGCGCCGGGAGGGTTATGAACTGGCAGTTTCCAAACCGGAGGTCATCTATCGCGAGATCGACGGCAGGCTTTGCGAGCCCATGGAATACCTGGTGATTGAAGTTCCGGAACAATACCAGGGAACGGTAATCGAGAAACTGGGCAGCCGTAAGGCCGGGATGGTCTCCATGACGCCCATTAACGGTATCAACCGCCTGGAATACGTTATTCCTGCCAGGGGCCTCATCGGTTTTCGGTCGGAGTTCCTTACCGACACAAGGGGTAACGGAATAATGACCCACACCTTCCATGAATATGCGCCCCAAAAAGGTCTGATTCCCGGGCGGAAGAACGGCTCCCTGATCGCCATGGAGAAGGGGGAGACGGCCTCCTACGCTCTTTTTAACCTGCAGGAGCGGGGAGTCCTTTTTGTAGGTCCGGGGGTTGAGGTGTATGAGGGCATGATTATCGGACAGAACAGCAAGGAGAACGATCTGGTGGTCAATCCCGGCAAAGGGAAGAAATTGACCAACATCAGGGCGGCGGGAAGCGATGACAGCATCCGTCTGACACCTCCTCAAACCCTGAGTCTGGAGCAGGCCATGGAATATATCAATGATGACGAGCTGGTGGAACTGACCCCGACCTCGATCAGGCTGCGGAAGTGCTCCATGGCAACGAGAGGAAAAAGTTCGACCGGATTCACAAGAAAAGCTCCAATTTCTGATCTCCCAACTCTATTTAAATTCCAGATTTCAGGTTTCTCATCCAATATCCAAAAGAAAGCGCAGTCACTGCGAGGTGCTTGGCGACCGAAGCAGTCTCGATCTTACCGGGAGCGAAGGGTAAGACAGCCTGAAAATGGCTGTGTTGTGGTATTATTGATATCGCATGGGTTCAAAAAGGCTCTGAACCAACAATGTTGACAGGGTCGCAAAAAGTCCAGGCGGGACTTTTTGCTCCTCGGAAAGCGAAAAGCGCGGTTTTCGCTTTCCTTACAAATCAATGATTTGGATCATCTGTCATTGATTTGGGCACCCCGTACGGGGTGCATTGATGACTTTTTGCGAAGTCATCAATGTTGGATTTTAGATCTTGGGTTTTGGATTAGTTCAGGAATTGGAGATAAGAATGATCGACATACTCAGGAACAGAAGAAGTGTGAGAAAATTCGAGGACAGGAAGATCGAGGAGGAAAAGCTGGATGTCCTGAAGGAAGCCCTTGTGCGCTCTCCGTCGTCCCGCTCCATAAACCCCTGGGAATTTATCCTGGTGGACGACAGGGATACACTTGAGAAACTCTCCCGCTCCAAGCAGCACGGCGCGGGTTTCCTCGCCGGCGCGGCCGTTGCTGTGGCCGTTCTGGGAGATACGACAGGATCGGACACCTGTATCGAGGACTGTTCCATCGCAGCGATAACCCTCCAGTACGCTGCCGAGTCTCTGGGGCTTGGAAGCTGCTGGTGTCAGATACGGTTAAGAGCGCATGGAGAGGATAAAACCGCTGAAGGGTTCGTCAGGGAGATACTGGATATTCAGGAGCATTACCTGGTTGAGTGCATCATCGGAATCGGGTACCCGGCGGAATCCAAATCACCCCATGCGCATGAAGATCTGGACTGGGGGAAGGTGCGGTTGTTCAGCGTTTAGAATGCTCTGCTCTGACACCTTACACGGGAACTGATATCAAGGCATGCACACCATCCTGCGTAAAAAATTGATAACCGCAGCCACCGGGTACTACAGGCTGCCGCTGGAGGGGCGGCATGGGAGAGATCACTGGCAGCGGGTGTTCGAGAACGGCATGCGCCTTGCCATGCGCACCTGTGCGGACACTGAGGTTGTGGCTCTGTTTGCCCTCATGCATGATCTGGGGAGGCAGAATGAGGGTATAGATTCCGAGCATGGAGCACGCTCAGCGGAAATAGCGAAGCAGTTAAGATCCGGACATTCTTTCCTGAACGATGCGCAGTTCCAATTCCTTTACCAGGCCTGCGCTCAGCACAATCTCGGCTACACTCAGGCCAATATCACAATCCAGACTTGCTGGGATGCAGACCGCCTTGACCTGGGCCGCATTGGGATGATGCCCAAGCCGCAGTTTCTGTGCACTGATGCCGCTAAGGATCCTGAGGTTATCCAATGGGCGATTGAACGAAGTCTGGTGTGATTTCGTTTTGAAACCCGGCCCCAGACTTCAGTGTCTGGTTTCTTGTTTCTAGTTCTCTTTCCACTTGGAACTTTCCAAAGGGCATTCCTTTACCACAAATAAGGGAAAAACTACCATTTCAGGGTAGGAATTTCTCCACCTAAACAGACAACCCCTTTAAATCCAAGGACTTACACTCCGGCATGTAAATTGCCCCTGTAGCAGTGGGTGGTAAAAATGCACAAGACCGGTAAAAATAACAAAGTTGACAAGTAACATGGTGATGTTATATAACATCACCATGGCACGCAGTAATTCCGGTCGTATCGTTCTGGAGATCGATCCCTCTGTGAAGAGAGACCTCTATGAGGTTCTACATGAAGAGGGGCTTACACTTAAAGACTGGTTTCTTAAACAAACGAGATCATATTTAACTCAAAGAGCCCAGCCATCCTTGTTTGATTCTGCTCAAGTAGCTGCTCAGAAGGTTAAGGCTAAAAAGCAGAAGGAGAAATAGCCATGGCTAACGCGAGCTGGAAGATGAATCCTGAAATTAAAAAGTGGATAAAAGGCACTTTCCTCGCGCTGATACTGATTTTGATTGCGACAGCGACCTTTGATTCCAGGAACGGTGAATATGTCGCCCAGGCTGAATCCTATAACGATGCTTTTGTGGAGTACCATTTTTACGGCATGGGTGGGCAAGGGGGTGGTGTGCCGGAATCGGCTCAGAGTGTTGTCGCACAAAGATATGCGTCAGTGAGCGTTGGGCCGAAGGTCGTGGAAGTTGAAAAGATTGTGGAAGTTGAGAAGGTTGTTGAAGAGGAAGTGGAAGTAAAAAAAGAAGTTCCAGCTGAGGCGGAAATTGAGAATGAGGTCAAAGTTGCGGAATACACTGAAGAACCGATGCCTGAAAAGAAAGCCCCGATCCT
>QIEJ01000101.1 GCA_003228585.1 Pseudomonadota bacterium | reverse complement strand
ATTTCAGATGCCAGTTTCCGGCGATGCCGTCCAGACAAGCGGCAGTTGCGGTATGAAATTCGACAATTGCTGTTTCCGTATTCCAGCACAGCAGAGTTGATGCCAGCCTGGAAAGGTGAGGCAGGTGCCCCACCAGCATGATATCCAATTCCATGTCAGAGATGCGATCTGCCCATATTCCAGGATCGTCCATCGGCAAAAGCCCTTCAGCTTGCTCTGTGCCTCGCAGGGGAGCCAGATGCTGCTGCATGATCCGGGCGGTCTGGGCTGCTCTCATTTTAGAGCTGTGGAGAATCGATCCCACATTGGTCTGGAAGTGAGTTGAGATAAACAGGCCTGTTCTCTGGGCCTCATCTATCCCGGTTTGTGAAAGAGGCCTTGCAGGGTCCTCCCTTTCCCCAACTGCTGCACCATGTCTGACAAGATAAAGATTCATCACTCTTCCTCCTGGCAACATTTTTCCCGTTTGCCAGGTTACAGTGTTTATCATAGTATAAATTATTTCTGTTGAAGTTCAATCGTCGCAGCTTGTCGAAGTTTTCCGACACGCTGCCAGGAGGATATTGAGTGAGACGCAAGAAAACCAGGACGCAACAAGTCCGTGAGAGGGACAGGGCAATTCTTGAGGTCATTCCCGACATGTTCTTCGTTTTTGCCAACGATGGGACCATCCTCGATTATAAACCGGCCAGGGATCAGGAACCCCTTTTGCCTCTCAGCGATTTCATAGGGAAACATGTCGGAGAGATCCTCCCTCCTGATATCTCAGATAAAACCTCCCAAAGCATTGAACAGGCCCTCCTGACCGGCAAGGAACAGGTTTTTCAGTACGACCTTCCGCTGGAGGGAAAAGTCCGTCATTACGAGGCACGGATGATTCCTTTCGGGGAAAAAGAGGTGTTGGCCATAGTAAGGGATATCAGCAGGTTCAACCAGACCGAAAAGAACCTTCAGGAATCAGAAAGCCGGTACAGAAGGCTCTTTGAGAACAACCCCCTGCCCATGTATATATATGATGTTCAAACCCTTCAGATCCTTGAGGCAAACGCGGCTTTCGAGAATCGCTACGGCTATTCCAGGAGTGAAATAAAAAAAATATCCATAAAGGATATTCGTCCTGATGAAGAGATTGATCGACTCCTTCCCCATATCAGGGATTTAGACCCCGAGATGGTTTACACCGGAGTCTGGAAACATATGAAAAAGGATGGAACGGTCATCGATGTCGACATCACAAGTACGGACTTTCCATACCAGGGCACGAGAGCGAGGCTCGTTCTGTGCAGTGACATTACGGAGAAACTTCGTGTCGAGGAAGAGTTGACCGAATCGGAGAACAGATACAGGAGGCTCTTCGAGGATAACCCCATGCCCATGCTGATCTTCGAACCCGAAACTCTCAGGTTCCTCGCGGTCAATGAGGCAGCGGAGATTCATTACGGGTGGACAAGGCACGAATTTCTGAACATGACCATCAGGGACATAAGGCCCCCGGAGGATGTACAGGCCGCAGTTAAATACATTCAGGAGATGGACCAGGGCCTGGACAAGGTCGGTGTGCGCAGACATCGAAAAAAGGACGGGTCTGTCATCCATGTGGATATCACCTCCCACAGTCTGACATATAGGGGAAAGAGCGCGTGGCTGGCCCTCTGCCAGGATGTGACCGAGCGGATCGACACCATGGAGGCTATCCGGAAAAGCGAGGAGAGATATCGACTTCTGGCCGACAATGTGACCGACGTTATCTGGATCCTGGATCTGGATTTCCACTATAAATACGTCACCCCGTCGGTAACCAGGTTGAGAGGGTACGAACCCGACGAGCTCATCGGCAGCTCTCTCATGGATCTGCTCTCAGAAGAATCAAGAAAAAAGGTCCGGGAGGAGTACGGAAGGGAATTACAGGCGGAGAAAATCGGAGGCGTGGACCCCAACCGCTCAGTGACCCTGGAGTTGGAGCAGCTGTGTAAGGACGGATCGACTGTCTGGACCGAGGTGAGGGTGAAATTTCTCAGGGACCCACAGGGAGTTGCGCAGGGTCTTGTGGGCGTCACAAGGGATATCTCCCAGAAAAAAAAGGCGGAGGCAGAGATCAATGCCTCACTGAAGGAGAAGGAGATCCTCCTCAAGGAGGTCCACCATCGGGTCAAAAACAACCTTCAGATCATCTCCGGACTTCTCAACCTCCAGGCCCAGCATATCACCGATCCAGGCGCAAAGGAGGTCTACAAGGAAAGCCAGAACCGGGTCATTACCATGGGTCTCATCCATGAGGAACTCTACCAGTCCAAGGATCTCGCCCAGGTTGATTTCGCCGCTTATATTCAGAACCTTTCATCAAATCTGTTTGCTTCCTACGGCAAGGAGCACGGCAATGTAGATCTTGTTCTGGATGCAGAGCATGTTGATATGATTGTCGATACGGCTATCCCTTGCGGGCTGATCGTCAACGAGCTCATATCAAATTCTCTCAAACACGCCTTTCCCATGGAAAAAGCAGGGGAGGTGAGAGTCAACTTCCATTCCACGGGTGGCGGGGTGTACCAGTTATCTGTGGCGGACAGCGGTGTCGGGTTGCCGGCGGGATTTGATTTTAGCAGGACCAAATCCCTGGGTCTGCAGCTTGTCACAGTCATGACCGAATTGCTTGGCGGGACCATTGAGCTGAACCAGGATTGCGGAACGAAATTCACTATCACGTTCAAGGAGTACCGGGAGGCAGGGACTGAACTGCATTGACGTGAAGAACAAAGTCCACATCATCTCCGGTCCCTGAACTCAATAACCTATGCTTAAAGTCCAGAATCTCTCCAAATCCTACGGCGATCAGTTACTGTTCGATAATGTCACCTTCAACATCAATTCCCGTGACCGCATCGGACTCGTGGGCCGCAACGGTCACGGCAAGACAACCCTTCTGAAGCTCCTCCTGGAACAGGAGACGCCCGATTCAGGCTCTATTTCCATACCCAGGGGATACACCATCGGGTACATGAAACAGCTGCTCGATTTCACGTCAGGAACTATCCTGGATGAAGTCGCCCTCGGCCTTCCCCCCGGCGAGAAGGAGAATCGCTGGAAGGCCGAAAAGGTTCTGGCAGGGCTGGGTTTCTCACAGGCCGACATGGGCCGCTCCCCATCCCGATTCTCCGGAGGGTTTCAGGTGCGTCTGAATCTCGCAAAACTTCTGGTGTCCGATCCCGACCTTCTCCTGCTTGATGAGCCCACCAACTTCCTGGATATCGTCGCCATAAGATGGCTGGAACGTTTTCTGACCTCCTGGAGGGGTGAACTGCTTGTCATCACTCACGACAGGAGTTTCATGGACAGCGTCACGACCCACACCATGGGTATCCACAGGATGAAACTCCGCAAGATCAAGGGAGACACCGGGAAATACTACAATCAGATCTCCCTCGAAGAGGAGGTACACGAGAAGTCCCGAATTAACATCGAGAAGAAAAGACGGGACACCGAGGAGTTCATCCGGAAGTTTCGCGCCAAGGCGAGGCTCGTCGGTCTTGTCCAGTCACGGATCAAAACCCTCGAGAAGCAGGAGGTTCCCGAGGCGCTGCGGGAGATCCAGACCCTGGACTTCAATTTTCGTTCGGCGCCTTTTGCGTCCAAGGTCATGATAGAGTCCGACCACATCTCCTTTTCCTATTCCGGAGAACTTCCATACCTGATCGAAGATCTGAAGGTACTCGTGGGTAAAGACGACCGCATCGGCGTGGTGGGGCCCAACGGCAGGGGAAAATCCACTCTGTTACGCATCTTTTCAGAGGAATTAACACCCCTGAGCGGAACAGTAAAGAAACACCCCAGGCTTAGCGTCGGATACTATGGCCAGACCAACGTGGACAGATTGGAGCCCGGACGGACAGTGGTGGAGGAGATCCTGTCCAGTGATCCGGAAGGCTCTCTCCAGAGGGCGCGAAACATAAGCGGAACCATGATGTTCGAAGGGGATGCAGCCCTTAAAAAGATCTCAGTTCTTTCCGGCGGCGAAAGGAGCCGTGTGCTTCTTGGCAAACTCCTTCTCTCTCCGTCAAACCTGCTCCTTCTCGATGAGCCCACCAATCACCTTGACATGGAGTCGTGTGAGGCCCTTCTCGGAGCGCTTGAAGAGTTTGACGGCTCGGTGATCATCGTCACCCATAACGAACGGATTCTCCACTCTCTGGTCAACCGGCTTGTTGTCTTCGACCAGGACAAGGTGTCCCTCTTCGAAGGAACCTACCGGAACTTTCTCGATGAGGTGGGATGGCAGGTAGAGGAGATCCCCGTGCCGGGGAAGGGCGGTGAGGACGAACTCTCGAACCGGGTTAACAGGAGAGAAATGAAAAAAGCCCGGGCCCAACTTGTGCAGGAGCGTTCACGGATTCTGCGGCCCCTCGAGGAGGAAGTTGGCGAACTGGAAAGAAGGATAGGGGAGCTTGAGGCACAGCTCAAAAACAACGAACAGGCCCTGGTTGAGGCATCGACAACGGGTGCAGTCGATGAGATAGAGAATCTGTCGAAGGAAAATCATCAGTTGAACACCGGGATCGAAGATCAGTACGAAAAGCTTTATGCTGTTTCCGAGGAACTGGAAAAAGCCCGGGAAGAGTGGGAGGGGCGGCTGGATTGAAAAAACAATCGCAGAGTTGTGCAGTGTTGAATTTATTGGATTTTGGATCTTGGGTTCTGGTTTAGATAGAAAGGAGTTATCATTGACAAACGACAAACATCCCATCGTCGACCTTAGGTCCGACACGGTGACAAAACCTACACCGAGGATGCGGCGCGCCATGGCTGAAGCTGAGGTGGGGGACGACGTCTACGGGGAAGATCCCACCATCCGCCGTCTCGAGGAAACCGCTGCCGAGATGTTGAAAATGGAAGCGGCGATCTATCTGCCATCCGGGACTATGGGAAACCAGGTTGCCCTGCACGTCCACTGCCGGCCCGGCAGAGAGGTGGTGGTCGAGGCCAGGAGCCACATCATGAACTACGAGATGGCGGCAATGGCTGCCCTGTCGGGGCTGCTGCCCAATCCTGTCTACACCGAAGGCGGGATCATGACGGCCGAGCAGGTTGAGGCGTCCTGCAGGCCTGACATCTACTACCTGGCCAGGACGGGTCTCGTAGCTCTTGAGAACACCCACAACATGGTCGGAGGCCGGGTGATGCAGCTGGATCGGGTCCGGGAGATCCAGGATGTAACACGCAGGGCCCGGATAGCGTTGCACCTGGACGGCGCTCGCATATTCAACGCCGCAGCATCGCTGGGTGTTCCTGTTCATGAGGCTGCTGCCGGATTCGACTCGGTGATGTTCTGCCTGTCCAAGGGTCTGGGGGCTCCCGTCGGATCCATGCTGTGCGCTTCGAAGGGATTTATCGTGGAGGCCAGAAGGGTGAGAAAAATGTTTGGAGGTGGAATGAGGCAGGCGGGGATTATCGCGGCTGCAGGCCTTGTGGCCCTTGAAGATCATGTAGATCGAATATCCGAGGATCATGACACAGCCAGGAAGCTGGCGGACGAGTTGTCAGAGGTCCCCGGAGTGGAGGTTCCGTTCTATCCCGAGAGCAACATTCTGATGTGCAGGATCACGGACCAGTGGTTCCAAAAGGACCTTCCTGAGGATGGAGACGCGGCGTCTGTTTTTGTTGATCGGTTAAGAGAAAGAGGCATTCTGGCCCTGGCCATAAACAGTCGGCAGGTAAGGATGGTGACGCATTTTGACCTGCCCGAGAATGCTGTCGGGAGGACTATAAATGCAGTCACTTCGGGCAGGTAGTGCAAAGTTCAAAGTACAAGGTACAAAGGAAAACGCGCTGTCATTGCGCTTATCCCGCCATCTTGTGCACAGAAGCTTTCTTGTCCCCCATAGCCTTGGCGACGGGGGAAGCGAAGGTGTAAGCTCGAAAAGCGACGGCGGAAGGAGCGTCGAGGTTAACGAAAGCGACGTGGCAATCTCGGGACTCTCAGGAAACGGGTGTGGCGAATCGCTCCTTTTGCGCACCGGTGTTTTAGTGTGCAAAACATCCTTTTGTTGAAAAGAGAGTCCAGAATTGTTATACTT
This sequence comes from Pseudomonadota bacterium, assembly GCA_003228585.1. Lineage (GTDB taxonomy): Bacteria > BMS3Abin14 > BMS3Abin14 > BMS3Abin14 > BMS3Abin14 > SZUA-204. Next base: position 3,611 of record QIEJ01000101.1, on the reverse strand, counting down.
ACAGACAGTGTATGGGGGATTCCTTAAGCATGTTCAAGCCGATCAAAAAGACAAAGATCTACGAGGAAATCGTTTCCAAAGTCAAAAATATGATCGAGGATGGCAGGCTGCATCCTGGAGATCAACTTCCTGCGGAACGTGAACTCTCGGAGACATTTAAGGTGAGCAGATCCTCCCTTCGAGAGGCTCTTCGCACCCTTGAGAGCCAGGGATTCCTTGAGAGCAGACAGGGAAACGGGACATTTGTTGCCCGTCAGCCCATCGAGGATCTTGTTAACCCTCTGGCCGCTGTCATCCTGGCGGAAAAGGATGGCCAGATGGAACTGTTTGAGATGCGCCGGCTGGTAGAGCCAAATATTGCTTTTCTGGCCGCCGAACGGGCGACACCTGAAGAGATCGAAGAATTGGAGGAGATCCTGGGCGTTCAGGCGGAACGGGTTGCAAGAGGTGAGACCGGGACAGATTTTGACAAAAGATTCCACGATACGTTGGTAAAAGCAACAAAGAACAGCATTCTGATAAAGATAATGAACACTGTCATGGACTCTCTGGCCGAGAGCCGCGACAAGTACCTTCAGGTCGAGGGAAGACCGGAAAAATCCCTTCTCCGCCACAGTGAGATTCTTGATACCATCAAGGCAGGGGATAAAAAGCGTGCAGCAAAGATCATGCGTGAGCACCTGGTGGATATCGAGAACGATCTTTTCTAAGTCAAGGACAGGTTGTTGAACCTCCGCCAGGGGAGAGGAGGTTTTCCGACACGCTGCTAGTGTGGTAAACATAGAACTATGCTTCGCTTCTTCGCCACATGTCCCAAGGGGATCGAATCCCTCCTTTTTGACGAACTGCGTTCACTGGGAGCGTCCTCTGTCAAGGAGACCCGGGCGGGCGCGTCCTTCGAAGCGACCCTGGAGACGGCCCTTGCCGTCTGCCTGTGGTCGCGACTGGCCAACCGGGTCCTCCTGCCCCTGTCCACATTTCCCTCTCCCACCCCTGCAGCGCTCTACGATGGGGTCAGAGAAATCCTCTGGGAGGATCACCTTTCTCCGGACAAGACGCTGGCAGTAGATGCTGTTGTTTCGGGGTCTTCTATTACGCACTCGCGTTACGCGGCCCTGAAGACCAAAGACGCCGTTGTTGACAGGCTCCGGGATCAGACGGGAACCCGCCCATCAGTAAAAACCAGCGAACCGGATCTTCGAATCAATGTCTACATCCACAAAGACGAAGCTACCATCAGCCTGGATCTGTCCGGCGACAGCCTTCACCGCCGCGGCTACCGGACCGTTAAAGGCGAAGCTCCCCTTAAAGAGAACCTGGCCGCTGCCATGCTGATTCGAGCCCGCTGGCCGCAGATAGCTGCAGAGGGTCGGCCTTTTGTTGACCCCATGTGCGGCTCAGGGACCCTGCCCATCGAGGCGGCCCTTATGGCCGCGGATATCGCTCCCGGTCTCTTGCGTTCCCATTTCGGTTTCCTCGGGTGGAAAGGTTTCGACAGCCGCATCTGGACGCATCTTCAGGTGGACGCCCGGTACCGCAAGAAAGAGGGATTGTCCCGATTACCGGGCATTTCCGGCTTCGATCGTGACAAGAACGCCGTCTCCTCAGCCCTGGCCAATCTGAAACGCGCTGATCTTGAAGGGAAAATCCATTTTGAAAAGCGCAGCATCGAAAACCTGGAAGTCGGCAGCAAACAGAAAAGCGTCCATGGGCTTGTCGTAGTGAACCCTCCATATGGAGAGAGGGTCGGAGAGATCCAGAAATTGAGAGGACTCTACCATGAACTTGGCATTAAACTGAGGGAGGATTACCCAGGCTGGAACGCTGCGGTCTTCACGGGTAACCCGGAACTTGGAAAAGAACTGGAAATGAGGGCGCATCGAACTCACACTCTTTACAATGGCCCCATCAAATGCCGCCTGCTTCACTTCGAAATCAGTAAGGAGTGGTTTTACAAGGAGCTGCTGGAACCAACTCGGAAGAAGGCAGCACCTACTGTGCCCGAACCTCTCAATGGGGAGATGTTCGCCAACAGGCTCCGGAAAAACATGAGGATCATCGGTAAGTGGGCAAAGAAGGAGGGAATATCCTGTTACCGGCTCTACGACGCGGACATCCCGGAATATAACCTGGCCGTGGACATCTACCAGGATATGATCCACATCCAGGAATACCGTGCGCCGGACAGCGTGGACCCGACCCGGGCCGGCAATCGTCTTCAGAATGCCCTCGTCACAGTGGGGGAGGTTCTGGATGCTGTTCCTGAACACGTCTATCTCAAGGTCAGACAACGCCAGAGGGGAACATCCCAGTACGAGAGGATGGATGAAGGTGGAAAATTCCACGAGGTCCGGGAGGGACAGTTGAAGTTTCTGGTAAACCTGGAGGACTACCTGGACACAGGGCTCTTTCTGGATCACAGGTTGACCCGCCGGATGATCGGTAAGATGGCAAGGGGAAAGAGTTTTCTTAATCTGTTTGCCTACACCGGAACGGCAACTGTGTACGCTGCAGCCGGTGGAGCTTCATCGACAACGACAGTCGACATGTCCAGCACCTACCTGAATTGGGCGAGGAGGAACATGGCCCTCAACGCCTTTGTGGGCAAGGGCCACAGGTTCGCAAGAGCCGACTGCCTGTCATGGATTGCCCGGGAAAAAAAACTGTACGACCTGGTCTTCCTTGACCCCCCCACGTTCTCGACCTCCAAATCCATGGAGTCGACTTTCGATGTTCAGAGGGACCATGTGCAGCTTATCAAAATGACCGCGGATCGGCTGTCCAGAGACGGAACCCTCGTCTTCTCCAACAACAGGCGGCGCTTCGAGATGGACCTCGCTTCCCTTAAGCATTTGCGAATCGAGGATATCACGGAACAGACTATCCCGAGGGATTTCGCCCGAAGTCCACGAATCCACAACTGCTGGCTGATTCGGAAGAAGTGATCGAAGAAATCTTTTACCACAGAGTGCACAGAGACGACCTCTCTCAGGTCGAGTCACAGAGGGCCACAGAGAAAAGCAATAATCCCCTCACCGAAGCTGATAAGATCCCTGCTGCACGGGATTAAAGTTCACTTTTATCCCGTCACGCAGGATCTTACAGCGATTTCAGAGAAATCCCTCTCCCTTTGGGAGAGGATAGGTGAGGGGAAGGGAGAAAAGTTCCTCTGTGCTTTCCTTTGCGAAACTTTGCGTACATTGCGGTGAATAAAGTTTAGGTTTTCCCTGTGATCCTCTGTGGGAGCGCCTCAATCGGCGCCTCTGTGAACTCTGTGGTAAAGCTTTTTCCGATTCAGTCGTAACTTGATTTCCTCAGGTCAGAGCGTGTAATCTTGGAATGTAAGTAGAATTGATTTTTCACGAATCTTACTCCAGGAGGTTTGCCATGTCCGCAGTGTCCACAAAGGATTTCGACAAGGCTCTCGAGATCGGCCGTCCGCCGAACATCGTCAAGCTGTTCCCCAATTCCCGCGCCCTGATCGTCAGCGGCAAGGCCATCGACAGGGCCATGATCGCCAGGGGCAAGGCAATGACTATTGCCGCCAACGGGAGGAACCAGTTTGTGGTCAGGGGAGCCTTGAAGGCGGCCCAAAGGGCCAACGCGGCCAT
>QIEJ01000007.1 GCA_003228585.1 Pseudomonadota bacterium | reverse complement strand
CTGTTTATCTGCCTTGCTGTCCTTGCCGGTCTGGCCGCCTGCGATTTGAAACCGGACCGGGCGGGTAAAAAGATCCGGTTTGAAAAAACTGTTCTGGAGACGGTTGAGGACAAACTGGCCCAGCTCAACACGCAGGTCACCGTCCATCTATACAGAGGCAGCGGCAAAGAAAGCGGCGCCCAGGAGACCAGTGCTCTTCTGGACCTCATGACGGAAAAATCCGGGTTTCTTACTGTTGAAAGGCACAACCTTGACCAGGAATCTGATATCAGGGAAACCATGAAGGCCGATCACGGCCCGATTCTGATTCCGGCAGGTCCCAGGAACTCCAGGAGCAGTTTTCTCGGTTATCCGGATCGCAAGGAACTCGCGCCCTTTCTCGACAGCATCCTCATCGCATCCGGCCAGGTGCCGGAATTGGGTCCAGGGACAGAAGCTTTTCTCAAGGGCCTTGACGAAGAGGTTTTTATCAGGGTCTTCACAACACCGGATTGAGGGTATTGTCCCGAGTCGGTTCGGCTCGCCAACATCTTCGCTGCCAAGAACAAACTGGTTACGGCCCAGGTTATCGGCTCTCGCGATTTCGTTGAAATGAGTCGGGATTTCGATGTCACTGTTGTTCCGAAGATCTGGATCAACGACAAGATCTATGTTGACGGCGCCGCTCCGACAAGGGAGATGATGGAGAAAGCGCTCATCATAATGATCCAACAGGCCCTGGATGAGAACAACCCGCCGGGGAAACTTCGAATGCCGAAACGTGATGAGAGTTAGCAGGCTTTTTTCAATCCACGCAGTGACAAGTTAACGTGCGACGACAAACGCGGCGTCAAACTCTCGTCTATCAATCAGACCGTCCCTGAACTGCCCAGCCTCGTGTTCAGTGCGAAAGCGGCCCACCCGGACCCGGAAGAACTTCATGTCTCCCCGATCGTATAATGAAACATCAGCCTCACGGTATTTTTCCTTCAGCTGTTTCGCGAGCCTCCTGGCGTTCTCCTTTTCCGTGAAAGCACCGACCTGGATCGAAAAGGATCCCCGCTCGTAATCACGCTGAGGCCTGAGGATGACATCCTCCCCGCTGGACTTTCTGTCTCTGCTTCCCAGGGCCTGCACTGTAACCTCCGCGACTCCCTCTTCAAGCATGTCCAGATGTCTGGCACCTGCTTTGGAAAGATCGATGATCCGTCCCTTGACAAAGGGCCCCCGATCGTTGATGCGCACCACGATTTTCCGCCCATCGTCAGCCCTTGTGACCTTGACATAGGTCCCGAGGGGCAGCGTCCGATGAGCGGCTGTGAGCGCCTCCATATCGTAAGTCTCGCCATTAGCTGTCAGGCGCCCATGGAAATTTGGACCATACCATGACGCCTTGCCCTTCTGGACGTATCCCCTGGAAGACCCGAGGACACGGTAGCGTTTTCCATGTACGACATAGGTTTCCTTTGTAGCCGTCTTCGGGGCCGGAGCACTACCACACCCGGAAAAGAGCGAAAATTGCCCGACAACGACCGCCATTATCCACAGCCTGAGGACGAACAATCTTATTCCCGGAAAACTTAATGAACTGTGCATGCTCATTACAGCAGGTTTTGCCGCCCTTACGCCCTAACGCCCTGATTTATTTGAGTTATTCGCCTTCAACAACCGTTACCTTTTCGATAACCACCGATTCGAGGGGCACATCGGCAAAGCCTCTCACGCTTCCGGTTCTGACCTTTTCGATGGCATCGACGACGTCCATCCCCTCCACTACCTTGCCGAAGACAGCGTAGCCGTAGCCCTGTGATGATTTGTCCCGATGGTCGAGGAATCCATTGTCCACAAGGTTGATGAAAAACTGGGAGGTGGCGCTATCGACTTCGGAGGTTCTTGCCATCGCCAGGGTGCCCCTCGTATTTTTCAGACCGTTATCAGCCTCGTTTTTTATAGGAGAATCGGTCTTCTTCATTTTCATATCCTGTGTAAAGCCGCCTCCCTGGATCATGAAACCGTCGATCACACGATGGAAGATCATTCCGTTGTAGTGGCCTTTCTTCGTATAGGACACGAAATTTGCCACAGTGACCGGTGCCTTGTCGGCGTCAATTTCTGCTACGATAGTGCCTTTGTTTGTCTCAATGGAAACTCTGATCATTTTCCCTCCATCTCCGGCATGAATGGTAACTGGTATCATCGCCAATCCTGTGACAACAACAGCAAGCAGGATGTTTCGCAAAGTCATTGTCTGGTTACCTCCTTAGTAGTTTGAGGTTTGAGGTTTGAGGTTTGAGGTTTGAGGTTTGAGGTTTGAGGTTTAAGGTTCAAGGCTTGCCACGCCGAAGCTTTATGCGAAGGCGGGTTAAAAATCCAAGATTGCCCATGCGCCCTCTCACCCACTCTAGTCAGACGACCGCTTCCCCCTCAGCTTCTTCCACAGTGCCTCGGCTTCACTTTTGGCATCCCTGATATCCTCAACACCGCCGCCGTCTTCCCGTGCCTGGAAATAATCGCAGTAGTTGCCTCCCTCCGGGTCCCGGACCTTTTCCGCTACCGGTTCTATGCACTGCTCCTTGACGTAAAAGCGGCAGTGGACACAGGAATGGAGATAGGCACTGCAGTGTGGGCACAGATCCCTGAATCCGATCTTATCACCGACATCGAGATTTTTCCCGCAACTCAAACAGGTCAGGTTCATTTCCTTTTCTCCAGCTCATAGAGAATATCTTCAGATCAAAAAGCCCCTCAATGCTTCATCGCTATCATGTCACGCATTTTGGCCCCCAGATATTCAGCGGCCACACTGCATTTTACGGTGAACAGCATGAAGATCCGCCCCTCCGCTTTTTCCTCGGTGAGGGTCTCGAAATTCCCCTGCCCCTTGGAGATGATCAGATCTGCCTGATGATAGTGGTCCAGAAACTCGGAGCTGCAGGTTTCCAGGATCGTCCCCGGTGTCCTGGCGCCGGTACTGATAAGTCCGGCATGCAGATGTATGCCCGCCAGGCGGGCATCCGCGACTGTGGCATCGTTGATAATCGCCCCGCCTTTGGCCGCATATGTAACACTCCCGCCAGCCAGCAGGGAAAGGAGCGGGCGATCGAATACCGTCTCTCCGGCATTGTCTCCGAGATAAAGGATCCTCCTGGCGTCATCCAGCCGATCTTCAAGCTCCTCCACATCATTTCGAAAAAAGGGTTTGGAGAGGTAATCCGCCAGAACCTTCTCAAGATCGCCGACTTCCTCTTCACCACCGGTACCGAAGTCGATCACGTTACCCGCGATGGAAATCCTGACGGCCGTATCGAAGGGATCCTCCGCTTCACTGACCAACCTCGTGAGAGTCGGGAGGAGCTTCAGAGCTTCCCTTGTATAGTGGACTTTCCGGGCGAGGAAAGGATCATCCCGGCCGCACATCTGACCGATATGCAGGTACAGGGGGGCACTGACGGCCGGTGGTGATGCCTCCTCATCCCAGAGAGATTTCAAAGAGGCGACAGCTGCGGAGCGAACGGAGTTGACGATACCAGGATCAGCGCCGGCTTCCCGGGCCGTTGACTCCATCTGCCGGAGAAGGCAAGGATAACAATCGGGGTGGATTTTCATATGGAAACTTGATCACCGGGTCTCATGGAAGGTAGAAAACTCTGGATTTACCAGCTTATGAAAGATCGTCCTACCCTCATGAAACCGGAGAATAACGGCGCTTTTCACCGGGTCCCCGCTGTCGATAAAATCGATCACACCGCTCACGCCCTGATAAGGGCCAAGGTTATACAGGCCGTCCCTTACGGACTGGGGATCGATTTTCCTCTGCAGTTTCATCGCCTCGAACAACATGTTGAAGGCGTCATAGGTGAGGGCTGCCGTGTCACCCGGTATTTGACCGAAAGCCTGGATGTAATCAGTCACAAATTTCCTGTTTAACGCGGTGTCAATTTGAAAAGTCCAGTGCGCCGACATGAAGGCACCCTCGAATTCGGATATCACCCGAAATGTCTTTCTGTCCCAGCTGTCACTGCCGAGTAAAGAAGCGCTGATTCCTGATTGTTTGATCTGTTGAACCTGTAGTGCTGAATCACGGGAGCTGTTGGGTAGAAAGATAACATCCGGATTCTGAGCACGGATACTCTTTATCTGGTCTGTAAAATCCTCCTCTCCGGTAGTGTAGGACTCGAACGCCACAACTTTACCGCCCTCATTTTCGAATCCACCCTTGAATACGCCGGCGATATCGCGGCTGTATGGATCAGCCACATTGTAGAGTACAGCGGCTTTCCCGGCTTTAAGCTCATGGATGGCGAATCGGGCCATCACACAACCTTGAAAATCGTCCAGGAAACTCATTCTGAAAACATAGCGCCTGCCCTCGGTGGTTTTTGGATTAGTGGAGGCAGGATTGATCATGGGGATGCGGGCCGACTCAGCTATCTTGCCGGCAGGAATGGCGTTTCTGCTGGCCTGGGGCCCCACAATAGCTATTACGTTCTCCTGGTTGATGAGTTTCCTGGCGGCAACGACAGCCTCCTCAGGGACATCCTCGAAGCCTTCGAATAACAGAACAACTCTGTACTTCTGCCCCCCGACATCGAGACCACCGCTGCTGTTAATTTCCTGAACAGCCAGTGAAGCTCCTTTGTAGGTGTAGGTCCCTTCCGATTCACCCCCATCTTCAGAGACGGAAGCGATGGCGCCGATACGGATCTCAGGCTCTTTGGCAGGTTGCCTGCTGCAGGCAAAAGTCCCTGACAATACCAGGCTGAGGATCAGGACAGCGGCGACATGAAATCTGTTTTGCGGCATAAGCATATTGTCACCTGCTCAGTGAAGCTCCGTCCCAGCTTCGTGATACTCCTTGAAATGGATTCGGAAGACCGTCCCGCCATCCCTGTTTAACTCCAGGGTCCCGCCGAGTTGTTCGGTCAGGACGGTTACAAGCTGAAGGCCAAGAGTTTTAGTCTTGTAGATATCAAGGTCCTTCGGCAATCCGATGCCATTGTCCCCTATCGTGAGTTCATACTCCCCGTCCTTCAGAGCTCTGAACCCTACACGGATCTCTCCATTCTCGTTCCCGGGAAACGCATGCTTCAAAGAGTTTGATATCAGCTCGTTGACGATCAGCCCGCACGGGATAGCCGTGTCAACCACCATCTCGATTTGCTCTGCTTCGAGGACCAGATTTACATTCGCATGATCGATCCCATAGGACACGAACAGGTTGGAAGTGAGGTTCTGTATGTACTCCGCGAAGTTAACCTTGGCCAGATCCTTGGCCTGGTAGAGCTCCTCGTGGATCAGAGCCATGGTTATCACCCGGTTCTGGCTCTCTTTATAGATCTCCCTTGATTTTCGATCGTTGATATGATGAGCCTGGAGGTCCAGGAGCCCTGAGATCACCTGGAGGTTGTTCTTCACCCTGTGGTGGATCTCCTTGAGGAGGATGTCCTTCTCGAGGAGGGAGACCTGAAGCCGTTTCTCAACCTGCTTAAGCCTGGATATGTCCCTTATGATCGTAAGGATATGAGGCTCATCTTTCAGCCGAATCAAGGTGGCCGAGACAAGCCCGGTGAATACTGAACCGTCTTTCTTTCTGAAATCGGCCTCGAGGTTACTAACATCGCCTGTATCCCTCACCTCCTCGAAGAACCGTTTTCTGGTTCCAGTGTCACTCCAGAATGAGATTTCCAGGCCCGTCTTCCCCAGTACGTTCTCAGGTTCGTATCCGGTCTGCTGGATAAAACCGTCACTGACGTTAATGTACTTTCCATCCTCAAGCCGGCATATGGTTATGGAATCGGGACTGGTCTGAAACACCGTTCTGAAGTGCTCCTCGCTCTGCCGAAGCGCTTGATAAAGACCGTCAAGTTTTTCCGTCATCTCGTTAAAGGTCTGGGCAAGGGTGCCGATCTCATCTTCGGTTAAAACCGGCGCCTTCGACTTCAGGTCACCCGCCGCGACCTTGACTGATGCGTCCGTGATCGCCAGAATGGGACGGGCGATCCTGCGGGCAAGTATGTAAATACAGATCACGATCAACGCCGACATGACAAGCCCGACAAGGACAATGCTCAAACCCAGTTTACGGGCGGGCGCAAAAGCCTCCTCCTGGGTGATCTCCGAGATCAGTACCATTTCCAGATCCTCGATATGGCGGTAGATACCGACGACCGGGATTCCGGCATAGTTCAGGTAGAGCCCCTTTCCGCTGTCCCCCTTCAGTGCCGCGTCAATGGCAGACGTGTGAACACCCCTGGGGAATTCCTGCCTTCCGAACCTTCTCGAGGACACGAATGTGTTGAGCATGTCGACCAGATAGGTTTCCCCTGTCCGCCCCAGGCCGGCGGCCTCCAGAACCACCTCATCCATCATGTTCAGATTCAGATGTACCGCCAACACTCCCATACGGTACCCGAGCTGATTGAGAAGAGGCATTGCGATAGTCATGGTCGGCTTTCCCGTAACGGGCGACGGGTAAATGCTCTGTACGATCCTGCCTGTCCTGCCTCTGATGTAATAGGAATCGGTTGGACGGTAATCCTCTTCATGGCTTTTATCAGTTGAGATCACTATCTTTCCACCAACATCGGTAAGGATGAAGATCTCCTTCAGATCGTGCATCCGGGCCAGGAAGAAACCGAGGGTTTCGGTCAGTCCCAGATATGCTTCCCTGTATTCCTGGCTCTCTTCTGACTTGAAGAAAAGGACCCGTGCCTTCTCTCTCACCTCCGTTGAGTGGGCCACCAGTATGACATCCTGCCTGGCCACATTGATCCAGCGGTCCAGTTCCTTCTCCTTGTGTGAAATCGAGTGTTCAAGGGTGTAATAGATCGACTGCAGCAGGGCCTCTCTGGCTTTATGGTAAGCTACGTAACTTACCACAACTACTGTGGCCAGGGTCAGGATCACGAAGGATGTGACCAGACGCGCGACAAGGCTTTTAAAAATTAGTTTCATCGGTGCAAATATCCCTAACCATCTTCCGGCTGTTGCCGGCGGACAAAAATGGCGGAAGCCATTCCTTCATCCACGGCATAGCGGCTGAAACCGACATTAAAAACGAAAGAGGGGACCCTTCTCTCCAGAACAACATCGGCGCCGGGCAGGATTCCCATAGCCATGAGCTTCTTGAGTTTTTCCGAATCTCCGGAGTGCACATAGGCGATGACACCTCCCTCGCCCTGCCTGAGCTGGCTCATGGACACAACGGTTTTATCAACCTGGGACTCGGCACGGAGACAGCAATCACCGATGGGGATAGGTCTGTTGTGTGGACAGATCTTGGGATGCCCGAGGAGCTCACATATACTCTCCTCCAGCGCCGGCTTGATCAGGATATGCTCGAAACGGCAGGCCACACTTTCCACATCTTCCTCGACTACATCGAATATGTCCAGAAACAGTTTTTCGCTGAGCCGATGACGGCGAATCGTCTTCCGTGCCTCCTCGAAACCGGTGTCTGTAAGCTGAACTTCGGAACCGTCCACTTTGATCAGTCCCATTTCCAACAAACTGTCAATGATCTCGGCTTTTGCCGGCCCTATCCCTTCCACGACAATATTATCCCTGTTGATGGCTTCCTCTCCGCCCTCAACCAGTTCCGTCCAGAGAACTTCCAGGACCTCATCCTGGATCTCATCCCTGTGTTTTTTATGATCCATCATTATTTCTCCTGAAATTGGATAAGTACAGAGTACTAGGTACTAGAAACTAGAAACTAGAAACCAGAAACTACATATTGCACCTCAGCTACGGTACTTTACAGCTCAATCCCCAGTGCATTCAGCAGGAAGTTCACCGTACCGCCCACCAGGAACGCAAAGGGGAATACGAAGGCCGCGACCAGGAAGGCCATCTTCTTGCCTCTCTCCTTGATCATAACAAGGAACTGGGCAATACAGGGCAGAAAAAGAGTCAGAGTGATGGTAGCGACCGCCAGCTGGTTCCCGTTTAAAAGCCCCCCCCCTTGAATGTCGTAAAGACCAGCTACACCGTAATCACGCCGGAAGAACCCGAACAGGAAAGCCTGGGCAGCTTCGTCCGGAAGACCAATGGCATTGGTCGGGAAACTCAGAAGGTGTAAGACAAAACCAAAAAGCCCGGTCAGATTCCCGGCCCAGATCAGAACCGAGGCCAGGAGGAAAAGCGGCAGAATCTCCATGAAATACCATCTCATGCGGGTGGAGGTCTTGATCCATACGTTGGCGAGCCGGGGCATGCGCAGCGGCGGCAGCTCCATAAAGAAATCCGGTTCCTTGCCGGGGAGTATTCTGGCTGTAAGGTAACCGACAAAAAGAAACACAAAAGCTACCACCACCATCCAGGTCACAAGTATACCGGGGCTCTTGGCCGCCAGGGCAAAGATAACTCCCAACTGTGCCGAACAGGGGATAGCCAGCGCGAGCAGGATTGTGGCGATCACCCTTTCCCTTGCACTCTCCAAAGTCCGGGTGACCATCGTGGCCATGGTTCCGCACCCGAAACCCAGCGCCATGGGGATGACAGCCCTCCCTGAAAGCCCGATCTTCTTGAAAAGCCTGTCTACGAGCAGGGAAAGGCGGGGCAGATAACCGCTGTCCTCCACCACGGCAAAAGCGAAGAAAAACGTTCCTACTATAGGCATGACGATGGCCACCGCGTATCTGACACCCATGGTCAGGACTCCGTATTCCCTGGCGATCAGATCCTGAATCACGGGCCAGGGGATCAGTCTTTCGGTCCATCCATTAATGAAAGGGATGAAGAGGGATTCGAACAGATGCCCCTCGAGGAAGTCCACCAGAATCCCCGCCCCGAAACCACCGACAAATTTGTAAAAACCATAGTAGAGGACAAGGCCCAGGATAGGCAGACCGGTCCATGGGTTGATGAGAAGACGATCGATCATCCCTTTCGTGTCACGCTCACTGATCTGTTTTTTCTGTATGATCCCCTCGAGGAGCTGCTCCGCCCTGCGCGCAAGTCCCATGGTCAGGTAGTAATTGACCGGATTATCCAGCTCTTTTTTCAATTTATTGATGGTGTTGAGGACCTTTTCCGCTCTTCCGGTTGGAAGACTACTGACCATGGCCCAGACATCCCTGTCTTCCTGAAGAGCCAATAAACTTGTGCCGCGTTTAGTCAACGATGTTTCCGGGAGCTGCGGAGCAAGTTCTCTTGCAGCCCTCTCGATGGCCATGCCGTAGTCAACATGAAAACCGTTGGCCCCTGCAGGCAGGTTTTTGATCAGGTCTATGAGTCCTCGAACACCCTTTCCGGAGGTGCTGACCGTGGGAACCACGGGTATACCCAACCGTTTTTCGAGGGCCTCAACATCAATGCTGAGGCCGGCCTCATCTGCCTCATCCATGATGTTCAGAACGAGAATTAAAGGCAGGCCTGCTTCAAGCAGCTGAAGGGTAAAGGGGAGCATTCTGGGCAGGTTCTTGGCATCAACAACGTGGAGGACAATATCATGATCCTCCTCCAGTATCATCCTGCGGCCTACTCTCTCATCCTCTGTTATCGGGTACAGAGAGTACATCCCGGGTGTATCAATGATGGAAAAATCTTTCCCGCTATGTTTCATGCGGCCTTTTGCAACAGCGACCGTCGTACCGGGATAGTTGGAAACAACCACATAGCGGCCCGTCAGCCGGTTGAAAAGCGCGCTCTTGCCCACATTGGGATTACCCACCATGAGGACTCGCTTCTCAACACTCCCGGAAGGCTTACCTGAACCGTCCGGTGTATGGCGGCCTCCGCGATGACGACGGCGTATGCTATGAGAAAAGAGATCAAGCGGCATTACATTCCCTCCACGTGCTCGATCCCTTCATGGAAGATTGTGGCCACGTGTTCGTCGCTTATTGAGTAGACGACGTTTTTGCCTTCCTTGCGGAATTTGACCAACCGACAGTTACGCAGGATCCTGAGCTGGTGGGAGACAGCTGAATCGGAGATTTCCAGGCTCTCAGCAAGGTCCCTCACATACATCTCACCGCCGATCAGGGCCATCAGGATACGAACCCTGGTCAGGTCTCCGAGTACCCTGAATGTCTCGGAGAGATCGTAGAGCACCGATTCCAGGTCTTCCCTGGTCCGAACTGCTTTTAATGGGTCCTTTACGTCCATGCTTCTTCCCCTTCGCATCACAGATAAACATATGAACAATCATTCATATGTACAGACGAGCAAATCCAATAACATGGCGCCGGATTGAAGTCAAGAGGAGGAATGCGGAGGGGGAGCAGGGGAACGTGACGAGCTCAGCAAGCTCCCTATTCCCCGATTATCTTAACCAGGATCCGTTTGCGTCTTCGGCCGTCGAACTCTCCGTAGAAGATTCTTTCCCAGGGTCCGAAGTCCAGCCCACCGTCTGTTACGGCCACGACAACCTCCCGGCCCATGATCTGCCTCTTCAGATGTGCGTCGCCGTTGTCCTCCCCGGTCAGGTTGTGCCTATAGCGGCTGATGGGCTCATGGGGAGCCAGTTCCTCCAGCCACTGTTCGTAATCATGATGAAGACCGGATTCGTTATCGTTGATAAACACCGATGCGGTGATGTGCATGGCGTTGACAAGGACCAGACCCTCCCGGATGCCGCTTTCCTTGAGGCACTCCTCAATCTGGGGGGTAATGTGGATGAAGGCCCTTCGTGTGGGCACGTCGAACCAGAGCTCCTTCCGATAGCTTTTCAT
>QIEJ01000180.1 GCA_003228585.1 Pseudomonadota bacterium | reverse complement strand
TCGCCCATGCGCCCTATCTCCGCATCTGCACTTCAGCCTTTCACCGGCAGATCCACGGCCACCTCCGTCCCCTCACCCTCCACGCTTCTGACACGAAGCTTTCCGCCGTGGGCCTGAACTATCCCGAAAGCGATGGACAGGCCCAGCCCTGTTCCCTCACCCGGATCCTTGGTCGTAAAAAAAGGATCGAATATACGGACAGCTATCTTTTCGGGGATGCCATGTCCCGTGTCACGGACTGAAACAGTCACCACTTTGCCCCCCGCATGGAGGAGAGGAAAATCATCGCTCCTTCGCCTCATGGTCGCGTAGTCCGCCTCCTCGCTGTCGGTAGCCCTTCTCCTCGGAACCTCCCCCTTTTCCAGCCGGCGCTCACAAGAGACTACGGATAATTCCCCCTCCCCATCCATGGCCTGGGCCCCATTGAGAAGGATGTTGATGAGCACCTGCTGCAACTGATACCGATCCCCCTGTATCGACGGGAGGTTATCGGAAAGATCCAGGTCCATCTGAACGTTCTTGAGCAGTTCCTGCGGCGAGATCAGTTCGAGGGTCGTACGGATCAGATCGTTGACATCCAGTGTCTCGATCCTGGTCTCCCTGGGCCTTGAGAACTCGAGGAGCCCGCTGATGATCCGTTGGATCCTTTCCGTCTCCTTCTCTATGTAGCCGAGGTACTGAGCCGCTTCCGGGTCCGGATCCTCACGGAGCAGAATGGACGTGTATCCCAGGATAGCGCTGAGCGGATTGCCGATCTCATGTGCGATCCCTGCCGAAAGTCTCCCCACCGAGGCCAGTTTTTCGACCCTGAGCATCTCCACCTGGGTGGCTATGAGTTCCGTGTTCACACTCTCGAGGGCCTGAAGATGTTCATCCTGTTTGCGGACCGATTTCTGGACCTCATCGGCCATTCTGTTGAAGGACTCGGCCAGAACGGATATCTCCTTCGGGCCCTTCACTTCCACCCGTGTATCGTAATGACCGGCCGCGAAAGCCTGTGCTCCGCGGGATATCCTCAGGATGGGATCGATTGCGGTACGTCCGATGAGCCAGATACCGAACACCAGGATGACCAGCGAATCAATGAGGGCGATGGAAAAGACGATTCTCCTGTGGACCCTGAGTGTCACCAGCATTCCTTCCAGCTGGTATTTGACTG
Organism: Pseudomonadota bacterium; assembly: GCA_003228585.1. Classification (GTDB taxonomy): domain Bacteria; phylum BMS3Abin14; class BMS3Abin14; order BMS3Abin14; family BMS3Abin14; genus SZUA-204. Next base: position 8,840 of record QIEJ01000180.1, on the reverse strand, counting down.
AAAACGCTCCCACCAGCCGGCCTCCTGCAAGGACGGGTGCCGCGAAGGTCCACGTCCTGAGCGGCTTGAAAAAAAGGTCCATCGCCTGACCGGGAGGCTGCCCCTGGATGGGAACCTCGTTCGGCGTGACCAGTCTTCTTACCTTGAGAGCCTTGAGCAGGTAGGGATCGGCCGTCTTTTTCCCGACCTCCTCGTCTCTCGAATGTGCAATCACTATGGCGCGGTTGTCGCTGATGGCGAACCCATCGATCCCCGCGGAAGGTGTCAGATCCCTGAAAAGCATCCGGGACCGGATCGGGATATCTCCTTCCAGCTCTACCTGCTCGCCGATCATTGCCTGGATCACCTTGGTGACACGGGTCAGGGACTCCACGTTCTGGAGGATGATGGCGCGCTCTGCGGATTTGAGGGCCGTCGTGCCCATGAAAGCAACGGCTCCGAGCATGAGGAGCCCGAGGCTGACGAGGATCTCCCAACGGAGACCGCGCTGCCCCCTGGCAAAGATTCTTATTATACCATTCTTCCCAGGTACCATAGAATCAGTTCTCTCCCGAAGAAGACATGGGCGATGGCCCCCAAAGCGAGAAAGGGGCCGAATGGGACTGCGTAGGTCGTTCCTTTACCTTGTATCCTCATGGCCACCAGACCGATGACCGATCCTGAGAGCGCGGCTGCCAGGATGGTCACCGGAAGCGCCTGCCAGCCCAGGTAGGCCCCTATCATTCCGAGCAGCTTGACGTCACCCATTCCCATGCCCTCACGCCTGGTGACCAGATAGTAGCCTGCGGCAATCAGATAAAGGAATCCGCCTCCCGCCAGCAGACCGATAACCGAATCGACAGGCCTCGGCCAGGTGGGGAGGAAGCTGAGGATCAGACCGGCGGCGATCCCGGGAAGGGAGATGACGTTGGGAATGATCCGGTGGTCCAGATCGATGAAGGTGATGACGACGAGTGCGGTCACGAACGGAGTGAGGAGCAATGTGTACAGGCTCAGTCCGAACCTCATGACCAGACCCAGATACAGAAGTCCATTCACCGCCTCCACCATCGGGTACCGCCACGGTATCCCGGCGCCGCAGGACCGGCACCGGCCCCTGAGAAAAATATAACTGACAATGGGAATGTTGTCGTAAAACCGGATTCCGGTTCCGCACTCCGGACACCTGGATCCGGGGCGTACAATGGACTCCTTCCGGGGGATCCTGTAGATCAGCACGTTGGCGAAGCTGCCCACCGCCGAACCGACCAGGAAAACGAAAATCAGCGCCACTTCCCTGGTCACCTTCCCTCCTCCGTCACCGTAATACCCTTATCCGCCAGCAGATTTAGGTAAAGCTCCTCCTGCATCCTGACCATTTCGTCCCTGTCGAACTCATCCACCGTCCGGCTCCCTGCCGCCCCCATGCGCCCGGCGAGGTCCGTGTCGTTAATCAGGGACAGGACGCGGTCGGCCATCCCGTTCACGTCGCCCGGCTGACACAGATACCCGTCAATCCCATCGACCACGGCTTCCCGCGATCCGTCAACCGCCGTCGCCACCACCGGCCTGCCTGCCGCCTTGGACTGCGGGATGACGCGGGGAAGCCCTTCCCAGCGGGAGGTCAGAACGAACAGATCACTGCTCTTCATCAGGCGGGGAACGTCCTCCCTCCAACCAAGGTGATGAAAAACGTTTTCGAGACCCAGTCTGCCGATCTCCCTGTCCAGATCGACTTTCAATTCCCCGTCACCGGCAAGGAGAAAGTGGGCGTCGGGGCGGCGGCTGTGAACCAGGCCGGCCACCCTGACAAAGTCCAGAGGCGCCTTCTGGGGCTTCAGGCAGGCGACCATAAGAACAAGCGGGCAGCCGTTGGGCAGACCCCATTCCCTGTTGAATTTCTCCCCGTGAGGCTCAGCGTTCCTGAACAGATCGAGGTCGAACCCCGAACGGATCACGGAACATCGTCCGGCTTCAAACAGATTGTAGTTGACTCCGTCATCCCGGTTCGCGTGTGAGACCGCGATGAAGTGATCCGTCACCCTCGAGGTTGTCCTCTCGGCGGTCCTGAGGATCGATCTTTTGAAGGCCCCCTGCGATGGAGCAAAACCGAACCCGTGGATGGAGTGGACAATGACGGGAACCCTGGCCCGCCTGGCGGCCCATCGGCCGACAATCCCCGCCTTGGAGCTGTGGGTGTGGACGATTACGGGTCCAGGTGACAGGGAACGGAGAAGGCCGGTCAGTTCCACGCAGGCCCTGATGTCGGATGCCGGTCTGATCTCCCTGACAAGGTTTTTCACAATGTGAACGGGCAGATCCATCCTCTCGGCCTCCGGCATGAGATAGCCCCCCGGCCCGGCGACCAGAACGGGGCTGAACCTTTCCCTGTCCAGGTTCTTTACCGTGTAAAGTGTGTTCTGCTGGGCCCCTCCGAACTCCAGCCTGGTAATGACGTGGACCACAGTGACAGGTCTCATGCCTGGATCTCCGCCGCCACTCGCACACCCTGCTCCATGGCATCCTGCATGGCCGAATATTCCCACGCCCCGTATCGGCCGATGGAATGGATGGACCGGTCCTTCAGAAAGCCGAGAAGGCCGGGCAGGCTTTCCTTTCGATACCGGTCGTGGAAAACGTAGGCATAGGGCATGGAGAGGGTCAACGATGAAATCGGCTGTCCACGTGGAGGCACCAGCCCCGAGGATCTCAGGCCTTCCAGGCATTTTTCCAGCAGCCGGCCGGTATCGGGCCGTTCATCCGCCCTGTGAGCCGCTTCCACATACAGCGCACAGGTCCCCTCGGGCGCCAGACCGGAGGAGATGTTGCTGAAATATCCCGCCCGGTAGAAGGGAAACGCCGGTTCCGGGAAGTAGATCCAGTGCTCATCCCGCAAAGCCGGGCCGTCGAACCCCAGGCAAAAAGCGGTCACGGAACTGTGCCGCAGCCTGCCTGCCGTGGAAGCGACGGCTGCCGGCAGACCGGACGTTACTCTCAGTAATTCCGGGAGAGGCATGGTGGATATGAGTTTCTCAAAGGCTATGGTCTCCCCACCGCCCAGCGTCACCGTGCGATCGACAGCGTCGACCTTAACCACCTCGGTGGAGGTGAGGATCCGGTCGTCCAGACCTTCCGCCAGCATCCCGGGCAGAATATCGATCCCGCCCTCCCTGGGGTAGAAGAAGGTCACATTGTACCCGTATGTGCCGGACGACTTCCCTCTTGCCGCTGCCTCCATCTCCTCGTCTGAAGGCCTGGGTATGGACCAGGAGGTCCAGGAAACGTCCATCTCTTCGAGGGGGTGGACATAAAGTTTCCGATTGTAGGGGACCATGAACAGCTGGGCCAATCCTTCCCCGAACTGGGCTCGAGCCCACTGAGTAAAGACCATATCCTCGGAAACAGTGGTAGACCTCGAGCTGCGGAACCCATCGATGCACCTGCTGACCATAGGTGGTGGAAGCACGCCGAAATTTGCCTGGATGGGATAGGGCACAAAGGTGTCGGCAAGGAAAACGGAGGCCCTGCGTTCATGCTCCACAAGGAGATCTCCGATACGGGCCATGACGAAGTTCTTCATGGCTCCCGGCCTGAGGTGCAGGAGGTGTCCGGTGTAGTCGAAGGTGAACCCGTCCACCATCTCCGTTCGGCAGAGCCCCCCCACCCTGCTCTCCCTTTCCAGAACGACGAATTTCACGCCGGCGCGGTCAAGGGCCCCTGCCGCGGACAACCCTGCCAGGCCCGCACCGATTATTATTACGGCCGGGTCACTCACGACGAAGCCTCACGATCAAAAAAATTACCATCTGATGACATATGGCCTTTTCCCTCCTCTCAAAGTGTCATATCGATCCTTTTGAGCCAGAAGGCTGCAAGGAGGATCAACAGGGAAATGGAGACCAGAACGGCCAGGGCCAGGGACTGGGTCCCGAAAACCATGACCAGGGCTCCCACGCCGAGCAGAAAAGCGGCCAGATAGCTGACAGCCACCGTCTGGACAACCGTCAGCCTCCACTTTCTCAGACGCAGGGCGAAATGATCCGGGCTGCCCTTCATAACAGGTATTCCCCTCTTCCACCTGATGCCCATGACAAAGAGGGTGTCAAAAATGGGGATACCCAGAATGAGGACCGGCGCCAGCAGAGCGATGGGGTTGGATCGCGCATAGATGCCGACCATGCTCAGCGCGCCCAGCATGAACCCGACAAACAGACTGCCCGCATCCCCCAGATAGATCCGAGCCGGGTAGAAATTGAACTTCAGAAAACCCAGAAGGGAACCGAGGAGGGCAACGGTCATCAACGCTGTCCCGGGCTGGCCGGCAGTGATCGCCAGGATGAACAGGAAAAGACACGCGATGGCTGCGACGCCGGAGGAAAGACCGTCCATGATGTCGATGATGTTAAAAGAGTTGGTCATCCCAAGGAGCCAGAGAAAGGACAGCGGGTAGGCCGCAATGGGTGGAAGAACAGCGATCTTGATGGCGACCCCCGCCTTCAGGACGATGAGGATGGCCAGGGTCTGCCCGAGCAGCTTCGTCATAGGGGGCAGATCACCCAGGTCGTCCAGGATACCGAGAATGAGGACGAGGGTTCCCCCCAGGAGGATGGCCAGCACGTCCTGGTCGAGCTGATAGAAAGGCGAGAAACCCACGAGAAACGAAACGAAGACGGCCAGCCCCCCCATGTAGGGGATAGGCGCGGCGTGGGTCTTCAGGGCGCTATCGGGCCGGTCTACCAGCCCGATTCTCTTCGCGGTCCCCGCCATCCACGGGGTCAGCCAGAGGGAGATCCCCAGGGACAGGAGAAAACTGAAAAGGTATATCGACGCGGACCAGCTCACTTTTATCGACCACTCCATGGGGACTCTGCCCCGGTCAGCTCAAGGTAGTATTTCTCCACCTCACGTTGAGTCGAACGAAAATCGTAGAGATTTTTTACCCTCTCCCTGCCGGCACGGCCAAACTCCTCGGCTTCGGACCCCATATTCATCATCTTCACCATGGCCCGATAAAGCTCATCAGGCCGACCAGGAGGGACGACCGAGCCTGTCTCCCCCTCGAGGACCATCGACGACACATCACCGACATCAGTGGCCACCACGGGCAGACGGGCCGCCATGGCCTCCAGCACGACCAGGGGGCCTCCCTCCCAGAGCGAGGGCAGGACAAAAAAGTCGGCCGCACCCATCAGATCGGCCGCATCCGGACGGTTTGGGACCATCCGAACCCGGTTTTCCAGCTCCGTGCCGGCGATCCGCAGTTCCATGGCAGGCCCATCCTCCCCGCTTCCGACGATGAGCAGATAAGGATCGTGACCATCACCTTCGATCCTGCTGAACGCCTCCAGCAGATGGAAGTACCCCTTCTGACGCGTGAGCCTTCCCACGGCGATCCAGACGGGTGAGGTTTCAGGCAGACCCAGGTCCCTGCGAACCTGCCGCCTGTCGGAGTATTTCTCCGGGATCTCGATGCCGTAGGGGATGAGCCTGACGGGACGTTTCCAGGAAATCTTACCCTTCTCCGTGTCCGCCACACGGCGGGAAAACGCCAGGGTGCCGTCGCACAGGAAACTCGTGGATGCGTTTAAAAACCTTCTACTGAAAGGTTCCTGATCAATATGCAGCGTGTTGAGCACCAGCACCTCCCTGGCAGACATCTTCGCGGATCTGGCCAGCATGTTGGCGTGAAACATATGACCCTGGAGGATCCGGGGGGCAAACTCGCGGATCGTTCTGAAAAGTCCCCGCAACCCTCCCGGTGTGATCCTCCCTCTCCTCAGTCCCAGCTCAAAAACCCGGACACCCTCCCTTTCTATCTCCTCTGACAGCTCGCCACCCGACATCATGGACACGACAGCCAGGCGGAACCTCCCCCGGTCATGATATCTGGCCGACCAGACGAGCATCCTCTCGGCCCCGGCTCTTTCCAGGCCGCTGATGAGGTGCATGACCCTTAAACGCCCGTCGGACTCCATCTTTCCACCCAGAGACCGAAGACAAGGAGGTTCCAAAGCTTCTCGTGATTGTTGGACCGGCCGGCAAGATGATCCGACACCAGGCGATCCACAAGACCTCGGTCGAATATCGAATTGACAGCGGCCGACTCCCCGGCCAGGTGATCGAGGAGAAAATCCTTCAGGGGACCGCGGAACCAGGAATCCAGAGGCAGAGTGAATCCCATCTTGGGTCGATGGGTCACGGATCGCGGGAACTGTCTGACGGCCATCTTCCGGAGGGGGGCTTTTCCCCGCCCCTCCAGAAACAGGGAACTGTCGGGTGCTCTTCTTGCCCAGGACACGATCCGATGGTCCAGGAGAGGCACCCTGACCTCAAGGCCGAAAGCCATGCTGGCCCGGTCCACCTTGGTCAGAACATCGTCAATGAGGAAGGTCCGGCTGTCGAGATCCATCATCCTCCTGATGAGGGAAAGTCCGCTGTGATCACCCTCCAGGCACCGGATGAAGGTGTCAGGAAGGTCCAGCGGCCTGTCCCTCCCGATAAGCCTGGCGGCCTCCCGGCTGGTGAAAACCCCGATGGCGGACTGGTAGGCCTCGGCCAGGGTATCCTGCCTGAGAAGCCTCAGGAGTTTTTCCCACTTGCCTGAAAAATTCTCAACCGAAAGACCGCGCGCCATAGAAGAACGGATGCTCTGGTAAAAACGGCTCAAGCGGGCCGAGGGAAGCCGGTTCAGCGCACCGGCAATCATCTTCCTGGTCCCGGGCGTCACCGCACTGATCCTGCGGTGGTACAGGTCCACGAACCGGTACCTGTCATAACCGCCGAAGAGCTCGTCACCTCCATCTCCGGACAGGGCCACCGTGACGCTTTCTCTGGTTCTCTGTGACAGGACGGCCATGGGCAGGAACGAAGGGTCGCTGAGAGGCTCGTCCAGGATCTCGGCCATGCTGTCGACCCGCGAGAGGAGATCCGTCGTGCTGACGCTGATGGACGTGTGATCGGTTTCCAGAATCCTGGCGACCTCCGACGCATAGCGGCTCTCGTCAAACTCGGGCTCGTCGTATGAGATGGTGAATGTCCTGGGCGCTTCCCCGGCATCCCCCCGCATCCGGGCCACCACCAGGGCGCTGTCGATACCTCCCGAAAGAAAAGAGCCCAGGGGCACATCGGAAAGGAGCCTGAGACGGACCGAGTCCGTGAGAAGCTCCGACAACCTCCCCTCTTCTTCTCCCTGCCCGTCTCCGTTACCGGGACAGGAGGCGGGATCCCAGTAGCAAACGACACTTTGCCCTTTGCCGTCGATCCGCACAAAGTGTCCTGCCGGCACCTTCCAGGCATCCCTGTAGATGGTGGCCGGCGAGGGGACATACTGCAGCATGAGATAGAGCTCAAGGGATCGATTATTCAGAGCACGCTCGAAACGGGGGTGGACGCAAAGGGCCTTTAATTCGGACCCGAAGACCAGGTCGTCACCAGCCCGTCCGTAATACAGGGGCTTGATCCCCATCCGGTCACGGACCAGATACAGGGTCCGCTCCGGAGAATGCCACATGGCGAAAGCGAACATGCCGTTGAACCGGGAAAGCGCCTCCTCGACGCCCCACTGCAGGCATGCCGCGAGGACGACCTCGGTGTCCGTGTCGCTGATAAAACGGCAACCCAACGCCGTCAGATCCTCCCGCAGTTCCCGGTAATTGTAGACCTCGCCATTGTAGGTGATCCATCCCCTTCCCTCCCGGTCGGACATGGGCTGGTTCCCTCTGGGTGAAAGATCGAGGACGGCCAGCCGCGTGTGGCACATGGCGATCCGGGCATCCGGCGCCTCCCAGGTCCCGTTTGCGTCCGGTCCCCGGTGGGACAGGGAATTGACCATTCCGGCCAGGATCCCGGCACGGTCCGGCGCAACCCCTTCGGGAGAGAAGATCCCCCCTATCCCGCACACTGGCTGTTCACCTTCGAAACTGATCTGGTTGACCGAGAGTCCATCATTCCCTATACTTTCCTCACTCGATAATCCGCCGCGTCATAATAACGGTAAGATCGTTGGCCAGGTATTTCTGGAACTGCTATGAATATTTTGCGTAGTATATCCGACTATTTTCCCTTTTCCAACAGAAAGTGTAACCACAACTTACGGTTTTTGCCGCCGGGGGGATCATGCGGAACCTGACAAGAAAACGCCTGACCGGTATTCTGAGGGACCACATCGAAGTCCCCCGTTTCGATCCCGGCCGGCCCGGGCCAAGAGATGACGGATGGCCGAGGATCTCCATCATCACACCCTCTTTCAACCAGGCCCGGTATCTGGAGAGGACCATCGTCTCCATCCACAACCAGAACTACCCTAATCTGGAGCACATCATCATCGACGGCGGCTCCACGGATGAAAGCGTCCGGATCATAGAGCGTTACGAGAACGTCCTTCAATACTGGCACAGCCAACCGGACAAGGGCCAGTGTGATGCCATCAATCTCGGCGCCTCCCATGTGACGGGGCGGTATATGACCTGGATCAACTCGGATGACCTGCTGCTGCCCGGCGCCCTTCACCGGGTGGCCTCCCTTATCAGGCAGTTCCCTGAAACGGACATCATCTATGGGAATCAGGTCGAGATCGACCGGGAGGACCGGGTCACCAAACGAGTGTTCACCATCGATTTCGATATCCGGGACTTTCTCTATGAGATCAACATCATCATCAATCAGCAGTCCGCTTTCTGGAAAACAGACCTCTTTCGGAGGATCGGGGGGCTGAACGACTGCCCATACGCCATGGACTACGACATGTTCTACAGGATGTACAGAACCGGCATGAAATACCACCGGACCCCGGACTTTCTTTCGGCCTTCAGGATCTACCCGGATTCCCTGACAGGATCCGGCCGGGTCGGCTCCTCCAGGAA